>CAZDVF010000261.1:0-4388 GCA_964508725.1 uncultured bacterium
GCATGAGAACAAAGTAGCATTTGATTTTTCAGGTTTAAACCAGTATATTCTGGTGTATACCAGGCAATTGCTTGAAGGGCATTGATATCCTGATGGATAGATCGCCTCACGCCAAACATGTGACAACCGAACCGCCACCTCAAAGCATCGGGCCTGAACCGACGGAGTCTGCACGAAAATGATAATCGAACGTTTGGATCATGACAGCATCAACATCATCCGCATAAAAAGGCAGCGCATCACCGAATTGTTTGTCACAGCTTTGCCGAAAGCAAATGAAAATTCATCGTCGTTGTTCTCTCGACTGGCCCAACATCTCCAGCGTCACGATGCTGAAATTGTCAAGATGGATATGTTTGGAGCTGACGAAACATTCACAGAAAACTTGTCCATGATGGAAAAGGTGTTTGGGCAGATCAACTGGCCTGTCACTTCTGTTGTGACAAATCGCTTGGGGGATCAAAATATAGCAGGAGTTCAAGTCCACGCAGTTTCAGGTGTCGTTGTTGAAACCATATCGATGAATGGATATCCGGTCGGACGACGATTCGAAGACGCGCAAGCTATCTATTGTTTGCTAGGTGGTGTGCACGCGGACGATGTTTCAAAGTCACCTGAAAACCAAACGCTGGAAACCCTTGAAAAACTCGAGCAGGGGCTTCATCTTGCGGGAATGGCGTTGACAGATCTGGTTCGAACCTG
The DNA here is from genome assembly GCA_964508725.1 of uncultured bacterium. Taxonomy (GTDB): domain Bacteria; phylum Zhuqueibacterota; class QNDG01; order QNDG01; family DSAB01; genus CAZDVF01. The sequence goes on from CAZDVF010000261.1 coordinate 703, forward strand.
GTTTTACAATAACAACATCCTCGGCTTGTACAACGAATTTAACGCTGTCCGAACAAAGTTCTACAGAGAGAAATCCATATTTGATGGATTGATTCCTGCCAGTACAGGTATGGGAGGAAGTAATCCAGCCCATGCCGCATTGGTCGCAGGGGCTTTAGCCATGCAGTTTAAAAACAGTGATGTCTCGATTACAGAAATCCCGTCCCCCATGCAATGTTCAGCCAATGATTATGGCAGTTCTTTCAGCAGGGCTGTCGAAATTACACTTCCAGACCACCGTCGATTGCTCATCTCTGGAACGGCAAGCATTGATTCCAGCGGAAAAACAGTGCATGTCGGTGATATTGATTCTCAGATAACATTGACTCTCGAAATTATCGAAGCAATTTTAAGATCCCGTGGAATGGACTATTCCGATGTCACCCGATCCATTGCCTATTTTAAACCGGAGGAACCGGTAAAAACGCAGGCTTTTGATGAATTTGGACTGTCACCTGAACACATGATCATCGTTCAAAACGACATTTGCCGTGACGATCTTCTGTTTGAGATAGAGGTCGATGCAATCGCGATCTCTGAATGATTGCACCGGGAATTTGGATCTGTTTTCCAATAATATTTTCTTTCTTAGGAGGAATGACCACCGTGTCAAAATCATCGTCCAAAAAGAAAAAATCAAGCTCGCGGAAAAAACCCACAACTCCCGTCAAAAACACTGACCCAAAAAAACAGCTTGCAAATAAACCGACGACATCTTTATGGCGATCCCCCAAAATCCTGTTCGCGATATTGGGTTTGATCATTTTGGGAACCGCGACGGTTTTCATTCTGTTCTTTTCATCCGGCAATGGTTCCGGCGAAATTGCGATTCTCAATCCCATCGACGGTGCAGTCTTCCCTCCTGAAATGCATTCACCTCATTTTCGATGGACCGACAATCACTCCGGAGCGAATAGCTGGCACGTTACTGTCGCATTTGATGACAACATCGGCCCTATCCAGTCCGATGTCAGGGCGACGGAATGGAAACCTGAAAAAGCCGATTGGGAGTCTATCAAGGCGCGGTCGACTAAAAAACAAGCCCGCGTCACAATCACCGGCATGAAGAAATTAATCGGACTAAAAAAAATTATTTCCAGCCAAAGCATTGCGATATCCACATCAAGAGATTCTGTTGGTGCACCGATCTTTTATCGCGATATCCCAATCCCCTTTTCTTATGCCTTGCAAAACCTTCCGGACATTCGCTGGCGTCTCGGTGACGTTTCTTCTGAAAAACAGGCATCCATCGTACTGGAAAATCTTCCGGTTTGCGCTAACTGTCATTCTTTTTCAACTGACGGAAAATTTATAGGAATGGATGTCGATTACGCCAATGACAAGGGATCCTACGCCATTGCACAGATTGAGAAAGAGATTGCATTATCCGGAGATAAAATAATCACGTGGAGCGACTATAAAAGAGACGATGGACAATTAACATTTGGTTTGCTTTCGCAAGTATCACCTGACGGACGGTACGCTATCAGCACTGTAAAAGATCGGTCAATTTTTGTGCCCAAGGAGGATCTCGAATATTCCCAGCTCTTCTTCCCTATCAAGGGTATATTAGTGCTCTATGACCGAATAACAAATCGATTCTGGTCGCTACCGGGCGCCGATAATCCTGCATATGTTCAAAGTAATCCGTCGTGGAGCCCGGATGGAAAACATCTCATATTCGCTCGCTCACGGGTTTATCAAGACGAAGAAATTATCAAATCATCGGACGTTGTATTAAACCCGAAACTGGCTACACCCTTCACAGAGGGTAGACAAGGATTTCGGTTTGACCTGTATCGCATTCCACTTAATGAAGGACGAGGTGGAAAAGCCGAACCCATAGCAGGTGCTTCACACAACGGGATGAGCAATTTCTTTGCCCGTTATTCTCCTGACGGAAAATGGATTGTATTCACGCAAGCAAAAAACTTCATGTTGCTTCAACCAGACAGCAGGCTATACATCATGCCTTCTGAAGGTGGAACACCACGAGAGATGCAATGCAACACTTCAAACATGAACTCGTGGCATTCTTGGTCACCCAATGGAAAATGGCTGGTGTTTTCCTCCAAGGTGAATGGCCCATACACCCAACTCTTTATCACACACATTGACGAAAATGGAAACGATACACCTCCTGTTCTGCTTGAGAATCTGACGATTCCCAATCGCGCCGCCAATATCCCTGAGTTTGTCAACATTCAATCCGGAAAATTGGATCGCATTTTCGATAATTTCTCAAACAAAGGGAATTATCTCTATCGAACCGCATTGAATGAATTAAATATGGGAAATCAAGACAAAGCCAGGGACATCTTTCAGGAGGCTCTGCACATGTCTCCTCCCAACGATGCTGACATGTACACCCATTGCGGACATATCACCAGCGGTCTGGGTCAATATGAGGAAGCCTATGACTATTACGACAGGGCGCTAAATATGGACGGTCAACATGTTGAAGCGCAAACAGGCAAGGGATACGTTCGTTTTAAACAGGAACGTTATCAGGAAGCATTGGCGTTATTCAATAAAGCGATTGCAATCAATCCGGATTATTCGACTCCCTATCGTTATCGCGCCGTCATCTATTATCTTTCAGAGAAATTCAAAGAATCCTTTGAGGATGTTCAGACATTTCAAAGTCTGGGCGGCAGCATGGATCAACGGTTTTATGATGAATTAGTCAAAAAGCTGAAATCTGAGAATCCATAAATAAATCAAAATGTTACTCAAGAGACGCGTCCTTGATTGAGTAGAAGGGTATGTATTTGCCAAAGTCTGAAATCAAATTGCTTGATTGCACGATCCGCGACGGGGGGTTGACCAACGATTCACATTTTACAGTTGAGACCGTCCGGGATGTGTACCAGGCGGCATGTCTTTCAGGAATCGACTGCGTCGAGTTGGGTTACAGAAACAGCAAGCGAATCCTATCCCCTGAGACATATGGACCGTGGCGGTTTTGCGACGAGGATCAACTCCAAAAAGTTGTGGCCGGTATTGATAAACGTAACACAAAAATATCCATCATGCAGGATGCACACAAAGCTGTACGCGAGGATATCATCCCAAAGGCTCAATCTGTCGTTGATATGATCCGCATCGCAACATACGTTCGCGATATCGATAAGGCCATCTGCCTGGCCAACAACGCCACGGGAAAAGGATATACGTGTACAATCAATATCATGGCAATCTCACAAGCAAAGCCCGTTCAATTGGATGAGGTCATCCAAAAAATTGCGGCAGAAACAACCGTCGAAGCTGTATTCATTGTTGACAGCTACGGTGCTTTGTATAAGGACGATGTATTTGCAATGATTGATCAATTTCAAGAAGTTTTAAAGTCAACAAAAATTGGCGTCCACTTCCACAACAGTCAGCAGCTTGCATTTGCCAATACCATTGCGTGCATCTCAAAAGGCGTTCATTACCTTGACGGAACACTTTTTGGATTGGGACGAGGCGCCGGGAATTGTCCCATCGAGATGCTTGTTGCCTATATGAAAAATCCCGCTTACAGGTTACGGCCGCTGCTGAAGGTTATCCAGGATAGAATTATTCCGTTACAGCATCAGATCAAGTGGGGATATCACATACCCTATATGCTTTCCGGCATACTGAATATCCATCCTCAAAAAGCG
>CAZDVF010000262.1:0-4374 GCA_964508725.1 uncultured bacterium
GCCGTGCCGAAATACATTCAGGAGTGGGAGTCGCCCTTTGGACCCGAGGCAAAACAGTATCCGCTTCAGGCTGTGGGACATCATGCCATGCAGCGGGTGCACTCCACCCACGATAATGTGGACTGGCTCAACGAGGCCTTTCCCCAGCGTGTGTTCATCAATCGGCTGGATGCGGAAAAGCGGGGCATCCGGGACGGAGATCGGGTCAGGGTATTCAATCAGCGGGGAGCCATGATTCTCCCCTGTCGCGTCACGAAACGTATCATCCCCGGCGTGGTGGACATCCCCCAGGGCGGCTGGTGGTCGCCGGACGAAAACGGCGTCGATCATCGCGGGTGCGTCAATGTGTTAACGTCGGAACGCTGGACGCCGCTGGCCTTCGGCAATCCTCAGCATACGATCATGGTTCAGGTGGAAAAGGAAAAATAACCGGCGAGGAGCAAGGGGCCATTGCCTCGTGCCCATTGCCACTGACTTCGCTAAAATAGCCTTGAAGGAAGGTTGAGTTCGCAACATGCCCAAACAGTACGCTTTTTTCATTAACTCGGCTGTTTGCGCCGGATGCAAGACATGCCAGGTCACATGCAAGGATAAACACGATCTGGATCTCGGCATCCGCTGGCGGCGTGTCTACGAGGTCACGGGCGGCGAATGGGTAGCGGAGGGACACGTATGGCTGCCCAATGTCTACGCGTACAACCTCTCCATGTCGTGCAACCACTGCCAGAATCCCGTATGCGTCTCGGTCTGCCCCACCGGCGCCATGCACAAACGCGAGGACGGCATCGTTGCTGTGAATGCGGACACGTGCGTCGGATGCAAGCTCTGCGCCTGGGCCTGTCCCTACGGCGCGCCACAGTACAATGCCAAAACCGGCGTCATGACAAAATGTGATTTCTGCGCGGATGAAGTGGACGCAGGACGCCCTCCAGCCTGCGTGGCCGCCTGCCCCATGCGCGGTCTCGATTTCGGCGAGCTGGATGACTTGCGGAAAAAATACGGTTCGCTGGATCAGGTCTATCCCATGCCCCCTGCAGATCAGACGCAGCCCTCCGTCATCATCAAGCCGCACAGGCATGCCAAACAGGCCAGAAACGATAATGCCGCCATCACCAACCGGGAGGAGATCTGATGCACGACTGGCCCCTGCTTGGATTTACACTGCTGGTTCAGGCAAGCGTGGGTGGATATGTTGTCCTCGAGTGGATTCGGTGGGCAGTAAAACGGAACGGACAAAGCAACACTGTTGATCGGACTGCCAACATCCTGCTTCTGATTTTGCTGGGACTCGCCGGACTGGCCATGCTCTTCTCCCTCGCTCACCTGGGTCGGCCGCTTCGGGCGCCCCTGGCAATCGGCAATCTGAAACAATCCTGGCTCAGCCGGGAAATCCTGCTGGTGCTCCTCTTCTCCGGCGGGCTGGCGCTCAATGCGCTTCTGCGCAGGTTGGACAAAGGATCAGATCGTCTGAGGACGATTCTGGCATGGGCGACAGTATTCTTCGGCCTCTCTCTCATCTTCATCATGGCCCGTCTCTACATGATGCCGGCAGTGCCTGTGTGGAACACATGGACCACACCTGCCGCCTTCTATGCTGCAACATTTCTTCTGGGCGCATTGGGTATGCTTGCAGGATTTCATTTTATTGAAAAGCGGAATCCCTCAGGCAAGAAGGAGCGCAATCCATCGGATCTCCTTCCGTCCCGGTTGAAGCGGACCATCGGCATCGGCGCGCTGATTCTGCTCTGCGGTGAAATCCTCCTCTACACCGGATTGCTCGCTGTGCTCAAGGGTCACCCCGTAGCCGGCCTGGCCAGTCTGGAAAATCTCTTCAATCATAATCTGATCCTCGTATTAATCCGGACCGGGCTCAATATGGCGGCCGTCACCCTCATTGGATTCGGTCCCATATTCAGTCTCCGTCCTCTTGATGCGGAGAACGCATCCCCAATCCATCGACAGATCTACCTTGTCTTCGCTCTGGTGCTGATTTCGGAAATCATCGGTCGCATTCTCTTCTACGCCTCATACGCCCGAGTGGGATTGTGAGATGAACAGCGGTATACCCGTATCTGCCAAGTCTGTTGTATGAAATGGCTTTTTGCCAGCCGCATCCAAACTGAAAGCAAAATAAAAAGGGGGTGGGCATGATTCCGCCGAAGGCGGAGTCGCAAAGGGATGACGTGTGGTGGAGGTAAAAGATGACCAGAAAATCGAAATCCATACTGGATTTAGGCCTGCAAAAAAGCCGATTCTTTTGGTTCTTTTCTTGTAAAAAAAAGAACATTGTAAGGCCGTTTTCAGGATGAATACGGCCAGGGACACAGCCCTCTGGCAGGCCTTTCCCCTCGCCTTCCGCTTTCTCAGCCTGGCCTTTCTCGAAGCGCCGACGCGGACTTTCATCAAACAGATCACGGACAGCAATCTGCTGGATGACTGGCCCCTGCAAACGGACGATCCGGACATGGGCCACGGATTCGCACTCATGACATCGTTTCTGCACAGTTGGACATCCGAACAAATCGATGCATTGGACCAGGACTACACCCGCCTCTTCATCGGGCTGGAACGCACCCTCGCGCCCCCGTACGAATCGGTCTGGCTCAGCCGTGACCACATCCTATTCGAGAAAGAGACCCTGGCGGTTCGGAAGACATACACACAGTACGGACTCACCGCGCCGCAGTACGGCGTACCCGACGACCACATCGGATATGAATTGCACTTTGTGTCGCATCTCTGTGAATTGATTGTTGATGCCTGGGAGCAAGAGGGGAAGGATAATTCATCTCAGGTTCAAATGGATTTATGTCGCTTCCTTGATACCCATCTCAGCTGCTGGATCACTGCGCTGACAGACCGCGTAATCCAGCACGCTGAGACTGATTATTTCAAGGGACTGGCGATCCTGACCCGGTCATCTGTGAAGTCGCTGGAGGAGTGCGTCCATGAGAGCCGGGCGGACAGAGATGACGAGAATACCTGAGAAGTGGCCCACCAGCCAGGTGATGGCTGGCTCGAATCCATTCCCCAACATTTCCAGGGGACCGAACTCGTCAACGATGAGGACATCTGCTGATCGCTCATCACGCAAACTGCGACCGGCCCAGTCAAAGACCAGCGGATCGAAAACGTAACTCCCTGCAACAAGTTCCCCCGCTCCTGGCGTCTCGGTCCGCCGCGCCAATGGCCGTTTTTCTCCCGTGTGGATGTCTTCCAAATCGTATCCTATTTTTTGACTGTTGGACCAAATACCCCGCGACAGAAAGCCACCAACTGCGTATCCTCTCGCTTCAGCACGCTGAACGATTAAATCCAGCCAGTTCGTTTTTCCGCTGTTTTTTTCACCAGTGATGATCACAGGCTGGCACAAGTGAGTCATTTCGTCATTCCAATCGTTACACCTGAAACCACAGTTCACATCCCGGCATAGACACGCCATATTCGCAGCCCAGTATCTGTCTCAGCATGACATGCTTCAATATCGGAATGTAAAATCCGGGGCGCGGCCTGTTTCCCGGATTGCCAGAATCGCGGTCAGGTAAACGGTTTCGGGCCGAGAGATAGGTGTCATTGGCTGACAGGCTCCAGCGGTCACTAAATAGCATCAGCAATGGTTTTCACAAGAATCGCAATAATAAAAACAGGAACGACAAATCTTGTCAGAAAATAATAAATCGTTTGATACCAGGGCGTCACGCCGCGAACTTGCAGCATCTCTGCAACATCTTCCTTTTGAAGGCGCCAACCGATAAAAAGAACAATCAAGAGACCGCTGACCGGAAGAAAAAATCCTTCGACAATGAGAACAATGAAATCAAAAAATGCCATTCCGAAAAAACTGATGGGAACCGCTCCGATTGAAAGAGCGCACGGGATACCGATCAGAAACATGATCCCTGAAATCAACAGGGCGGCTGCGGATCTTCGCATTTTAAACTCTTCGGTGAAAAAAGCCACAACAACCTCAAGGGTCGCCACAGAGGATGTCAACGCTGCGACAGAAAGGAGCACAAAAAAAATCAGCGTGAAAAAATAGTGGGCCACTTCGCCGCCGGGTGTGCTCTGAAAAACAGAAGGTGCGGTCACAAAAGCGAGGCCGGTGCTGTCGGTGGGCTCAAATCCAAGAGCAAAAACGGCGGGGAAAATGGCGACTCCCGCAATGACCGCGACAAGACTGTCTGTCAGGACAACTTTCAAGGCCGTGCCGCCCAATTCCGTATCCTCTTTCATATAGGACCCAAATGTGACCATCACGCCATTCCCAACGCCAATGGAAAAAAACGCGGCCCCCAGAGCGACGAGCACTGTCATGGCGCTCACGTTAGAAAAGTCAGGATAGAAGAGAAATCTCAAACCATCGGATGCACCCTG
>CAZDVF010000263.1:0-4363 GCA_964508725.1 uncultured bacterium
GCCTTGTAGGCTTTGTCTATAGCCTTTTGGATGTTTTTATCCACGGCCGTGACACTCAGTACACGCCCGCCGGACGTCACGAGGTCCTTGCCCTTGCGTTTGGTTCCAGCATGAAAAACCATCACGTCGGAATCAACCTGATCCAGTCCGCGGATCACCTTGCCCTTTTCGTACGCGCCCGGATACCCGCCCGACGCCATCACAACGCTGACAGCAGCCCCTCCATAAAACTGAACCGACACATCCACAATCCGGCCTTCGATGGATGCAATCATGAGATCCACCAGATCAGTTTTCAGCAGGGGAAGTATTGCCTGGGTTTCAGGGTCACCGAACCGGCAATTGAACTCCAAAACCTTGGGACCGCCCGCAGTCATCATCAAACCGGCGTAGAGTACGCCCTTGTACGGACATCCTTCTTCACGCAGACCATTAATCGCGGGACGTAGAACCTTCTCGGCAACGGTCTCCTGCATTTTGGAATTGAGAACGGGGGCAGGCGCATAAGCGCCCATTCCACCGGTGTTGGGTCCTTTATCGCCCTCGAATACAGGTTTGTGATCCTGAGCAGGCGGCAGGATGACCATTTCTTCACCGTCAGTAATCGCCAGAACCGAAACCTCCTCGCCAGTCAAATACTCTTCAATCACAAGCGTGTCTCCGGCGTCACCAAAAGCACGTTTTCGCATGATCTGCTCCACGCCCGCATAGGCCTGATTGCGGTTGGAACAGATCAGCACGCCCTTGCCCGCGGCCAGCCCGTCGGCCTTAAGCACAACAGGCGGCGTCATTTCACCGATGAGACGGACAGCCTCATCGGGATCGCGGACAATACAGGCTTCGGCTGTCGGTATCCGGTACGTCTCCATGATTTTCTTGGCAAAAGCCTTGCTGCCCTCGATTTGTGCGGCTTTTGAAGCTGGTCCGAAGACCGGCAGTCCTTTGGACTGAAAGAGATCCACGACCCCCAGAGTCAGGGGCAATTCGGGTCCAACAACAGTTAAATCGATCCGCTTTTTCTGTGCGAAATGGGCCAGCCCTTTGATGTCGGTTACATCAATATCTACGCAGTCGGCCAGATTAGCGATGCCACCATTCCCAGGCGCGCAAAAGATGTGGTCAACCCGGCTGCTGCGCTTCAGAGTCCGGATCAAGGCGTGCTCTCTTCCTCCACTGCCCACAACAAGGATTTTCATCATCTCCTCCTGGCATAACGAAACGGCGGTTTTCTTTTCTCATCGCCCCGCAGTGTCAAAATCTGATCGCGTAATTGGGCGGCTTTCTCAAAATCTAGATTCTGCGCCGCAGTGAGCATCTCGCGTTCAAGCATGTCGAGGGCTTCTTCCTTTTCCATCTTCGAAAGCGCATCAAAGGTCTGTTTTGTAACCGGCGTATCAATCTTCACATCTGCAACCAGGGTGGCAGACAGTACATCGTCCACCGACTTGTAGATGGTTTGGGGTGTGATGTTGTGCTCGGAGTTATACGCCCGTTGTATCTCCCTTCTGCGGCGCGTCTCGTCCACAAGGTGCTGGATGGATTTGGTTGCCTTGTCAGCGTAGAGGATCACTGTGCCGTCCACATTGCGGGCGGCGCGGCCTGCGATCTGCATGAGGGAACGCTCGGAACGGAGAAAACCCTCCTTGTCCGCATCGAGGATGGCGACCAGGGACACTTCCGGCAGGTCCAGTCCTTCTCTGAGGAGGTTGATGCCAACCAGCACATCAAATTCGGCCAGACGCAACCCCCTAAGGATCTCGACCCGGTCCAGCGCATCGATTTCGGAATGGAGATACCGGACGCGTATGTCGAGACCAGCCAGGTAATCGGACAAATCCTCGGACATCCGTTTTGTGAGCGTCGTGACCAGGACGCGTTCCTTTCGAGTCACACGCTTACGGACCTCTACCACCAGATCGTCGATTTGCCCTTTTGTCGGACGGATCACAACCTGCGGGTCCATAAGCCCGGTAGGCCGAATGATCTGCTCGACGATGACGCCGCCGCACTTTTCAAGTTCGTAATCTGCCGGTGTTGCCGAAACAAACAGCGCCTGTGGGATAAGCGACACGAATTCGTCAAACTTGAGGGGCCGGTTATCCAACGCAGACGGCAGCCGGAAACCATGTTCCACCAACACCTCCTTGCGCGCCCGGTCACCGTTGTACATGGCGCGAATCTGAGGCACGGATGCGTGCGACTCGTCGATAATCATGAGGAAATCATCGGGATAATAATCAATGAGACAGGATGGCCGTTCTCCAGGTTTCCGGCCTGCCAGATGGCGGGAGTAGTTCTCGATGCCGCTGGTGTAACCGATCTCCTGCATCATTTCGATATCATAGCGGGTGCGCGACTCAAGCCGCTGGGCTTCGAGGAGCTTGCCCTGATGATGCAGTTCCTCGAGTCGGACTTTCATCTCTTCACGAATGGATTTGACAGCAGCCTCAAGCTTGGGATAAGTCGTCACAAAATGCTTCGCCGGATAAATTGCAACCCTGTCCTTTTCATCAATTACCTCGCCCGTCACCGTGTTGACAACAGAAATATTCTCGATAACATCGCCCCACATCTCTATCCGCAGGGGCACCTGCTCGTAGGCGGGAAAGATGTCCACCACATCTCCGCGCACGCGAAACGTACCGCGTTGAAAATCAATATCGTTCCGCGTGTAGTGGATGTCGATAAGCTGTTCAAGCATTGTCCGCCTGGGAATCTCTTTTCCACATTCGAGAAAAAGAAGCATGTCCTGAAAATCTTTGGGCGATCCAAGGCCGTAAATACAGGAGACGGACGCCACGATGATGACATCTTGACGCTCAAAAAGAGCGCTGGTCGCCTTGAGCCTCAGCCTGTCGATTTCATCGTTGATGGATGTATCTTTCTCGATGTACGTGTCGGACGATGCAATGTAGGCTTCGGGCTGGTAGTAGTCGTAGTAGCTGATAAAAAACTCAACCGCGTTTTTGGGAAAAAAATGACGGAATTCTCCGTAAAGCTGGGCGGCAAGGGTTTTGTTGTGAGAGATCACCAATGTCGGCTTGCCAAGATTGGCAATCACATTGGCCATGGTGAAGGTTTTTCCTGAACCGGTAACGCCGAGAAGGGTCTGGTAGCGATCACCACGCTGAAATCGGCTGGTGAGAGCATCAATCGCTTCCGGCTGATCGCCCATCGGTTGAAAATGTGATTCAAGTTGAAAATCTGCCATAACGATCGAATTATCATCCATTAAACAACTTTTAATATACGCCAGGATCAGGATAAAGTCAAGACATGATCATGCCGTATAAAATTGGAACGTGCCATCAGATTCAATTGACCTGTGGATGCGCCGGAAAATTGCCTTGCTTTTTGAGGGATCAGTTGTTATATTTTTAATCTGAACTTTCTGGTTTTCATGAACTAACAAGGAGACTTCGCGTCCCATGATGCAATTATTGCGGAAATATATGAAACACATCCTATGGATAGTGGCCGTCGCTTTTGTTGCAACTATCGTGTTTAGCTGGGGAATGGGTGGTTTTAAAAACAAAAGCTCAGCGATCGAAAGTGGCGTCATTGGCGTGATCAACGGGCAAAAAATCCAGTATCAGCAATTTTACACTGCCTACATGCAGGAACTCGAAGCCGCCAAGGAGCAGGCGGGTGATCAGGAAATCACTGAATTTCAACAACGCTCCATCCGTGAGCAGGTGTGGCAGGGTTTCATCCGTGACGTGCTTTTCGCACGCGAAATTGACCGACAGGGTATCCGTGTCTCCGCCGAAGAGATCGTTTTCCATCTGCGAAACAATCCTCCGGACTTCATCATAAACAACGAACAATTTCAGACAGACGGACAATTTGACATCGCGAAATATCATCAGGCCCTGGGTGATCCGCGTAATTATGAAGCCTGGATCCCCATAGAGAATTACCTGAAATCCATCATCCCAGTCCAGAAATTGCAGCAGCAGATCATCGCTACCATCAGGGTGACTCCGGAAGAGGCGATAGAAGCCCTTCGTCTTGAAAACGAGAAAGTCAACGCCCGGTATCTCTTTTTTGATCCCAATCAGATTTCCTCTGACCAAATCACCATCTCGGATGCTGAGGTCAAGACATACTACGATCAACATAAAAATGAGTATACCGAACCCGAGAAACGACAGATTCAATATATCCTTTTTGAATCCAAGCCGTCGAAAGAAGACAGTCTTGAAATCCGTCAGGATGCTCAGGATATCGTTCAGCAGATACGTGATGGCGCCGATTTCGACGAAATGGCCCGCTCCTATTCCGAGGATGAGGGCACGGCATCAAAGGGTGGCGATCTGGGATTCTTTGGCAAAGGCGCCATGGTCAAGCCGTTTGACGAAGC
>CAZDVF010000264.1:0-4360 GCA_964508725.1 uncultured bacterium
AACAAAGGTGATTCGCCCTTCGATTCCCGAAGCGATATCCCCTTCCGCTGTCGGGCTGAGGCCCTGGCCTTTGTAACAGGTTAAAACTGGAAGAATCCAAAGCACTATGATCAGTTGCCGTACGTGCAATTTTACTCTCCCAATCATTTCGGCAGTTGATTGACCGTCTGTTCAGACGGCTCATTCTTGTTTTCTTGGATTTTGCCGGTCTGTTTTTTAAGAAAAGCTGCGCCGATGATGCCACCGATCGCGCCGAATACAGCATTAATAACCAAACTGGATATGAGCTGAATCAAGACAAAGAAAGGATTAACTTCACCGCTATGACGCAGTTCTTCGAGCAGCTCTTCCACTTCGGGCGAGATATCGTTACGTGATTCTAAAAGCGAGTCGATGATGGTGCCGCCGGGGCGGAAGCCGATGACAGCCATGAAGAAGTAAGTTAAAAAAGTAAAAAAAAGCGCTCCGAACAGACCCGCTAAAAGGCCGGCCAGCGCGCCATCAACGGATGTTATTGATATATCCTTGGGCAGTGACTTGTGGTAGATATAGGCTGCTAAAGCGCCACCGAATGCGACCCACATGCAGCAAAGACAATTCCCCAGATTTATGATGGGTAGTGTGGAGAGTATGCCGATGGCAGCGCCGCCAATGAGGCCGGGGATGAGTTTGCCTGGTTGTTGTTCCATGAGCGAATCCTTACTGATTGGAGTGCTTTGGAAATATGTCGTGCACAGTCTGCAAAACACAAAATGCGACAACCACACCGAGCAGTCCCCCTGTTAATGCCCGAAGCACATTACTGTCCGGCAAAACGCCAAGACGGTTTCCGAGTATTCCGAGGACTGTGGGTAATCCGGCGATGACAAGTATTCTGCGGGAGGGAAGTCCTGGTGATCTTGTTCCAAACCGTAGCGGATGGACCAGCAAACCAACTAGGAATCCGCAGTAAATCCCGGTGCAGCGTGCGCAAACTGCCAGTGATTGTCCCATCAAATGAAACGATCTGTCGGATGCCTGATGACAGATGGGTGTGAAACATAATCTGATCACTCCGGAAAGGCGACGCATCCAAGGATCTCCAGCTGCCAGGATAGGGACGCTGAACAGAGTGGCACACCAGATAGCGGATGCAAATAGAAGAAAAGCATAAGACATCCTCACCGCCCGGAAGTCCTGCATCCCGGGGTGAATTGTGAGTTCATGAGTTGTCATAACTCGCATAATATGAGATAATTTATGTGAAAAGTCAATACTTATTTGAGGAGGCGGGATTTTGAGATTTATATCAATATCAGGTCGCTGTCTGTTATACAGGCAAACGATTCTTAAGATGTTGGACCATATAATGCGGCAGATTTGAAATGCATTGATAGTATTGCGGACAATACAGATGGTTTCAGGCAGGATGATCTATTGATGATAGCGCCGTTTGAATAAATTCCTGGCGATGTGACGCTGGATGCCAATCATTCAGTGACTGGAGATCTGCATTTCAAAATGGAACGCGTCGGGATGATAACATCCCCATACTTACAAGGTGACCATGTTGACGTGCTCAGCTTCTTTCAAGAAGTTGATATGTGCCGGGATGACATTGTTTTGTTCCGGGGTTCGGATTGTTGCTTCGAGATCTGAACGAACTTCATGCAATGGCTGGTCATTTTTCTTACGTGAAACAACCTTGACGATGTGATAGCCATAACGTGTTTCAACTATGTCACTGATACTGCCAACCGGAACAGTGAACGCTGCCTGTTCGAAGGATTTCACCATCACGCCGCGTTCGACATTTTCGTACAATCCGCCACTGTTCTTTGAACCGGGATCTTCAGAGTATGCCTTTGCCAGTTCACCGAAATCTTCTCCGTTTCTGGCCCGGGTTAGCAGCGCTTTCATGTCTTCATAAATGGTCCGTTTCTCTTCAACAGACGCATTCTCGGTTAGAAGCAGGATGTGTTGAACACTGACCGTTGTGTCCTGAAGAAACTGCTCATAGGCTTCAGCTATTTGTGCTTCTGTCACCTGGATTTCCTTTGCCATGACACCGCTCAGATATTTCTGAATTAGAATGGTGTTAACGAGTTCTTCCTGAATGAAGTTGAAGTCGATATCATTCTCACTCAGAATGTTCAGATATGCATCTTTTCCGCCTGCTCGTTCATATTGCATGTTGACGGCGCTATCGATTTGGGACTTGCTGACGGTGATGTCCGCAATTTTCGCTGCGTTGGCCAGCAGTTTTTTCTCGGCCAATTCTGTGAGTGTTTGCCCAAGTATGTTTCGCATTTGCTGTGCATCCATCTGAGCCAGGGCGTTGGATCGGTTCCCCATAAAGGATCGGATGGTATGCACGACTTCTCCGGCCGATATTTGAAAATGGTCGGAAGTCACGAGAATGGCGTTGGCATCCGGATCCATAATAGGCAGCGTGGCTGCGACTGATTTCCCCAATTCATATGCAGGTGTGTCTTTTTCGAGAACCACAATATCCTGCTTATTCGAACAAGCGAGCAAACCAATAAGGCACAGGATGGACCATCCGATGTACTTTTTCATGTCGATCTCCTTGATCTGTGGAGTTAATTGAGTCGTTGCTCAAGGTACGGAAAAGATCGTGTGAATCCAATATTTTTTCATGACAGCTTTTTAATGTTCCAGAGTGAAGAAAGAGAAACTTTTTATCAGCTCTTATCGTCTAACAGAATATATATTAAATCATCGCATGATATAAGTCGTTATGTTTTTATGAATCAGAATGCTGGACATGACAAAGAAAAGACGAGACAACAGCGATAACTCCTCCCTGATTTATCGTCCAACCTCTGCTTTTCCTGTCCATCATAAAGCCGCCCTTCATCGGGCGGCTTTCTTATAAAAACACCCGTTTTCACTGCTGCTGGTCACTTCATGTCTCATCGATTATTCATGCTTTTTTTAATCTCTTAATCCACCCTGTTTTCACTTGACTTTAGTCAACAGAATTCATACATATGGATGATTTGCATCCACAGTGAGTGCAACGAAAGGATTGGGATTATGCCGACACGTAGAGAATTTATCCGAGATTCGGCTTTCATCGCCGGGGGCGCTGCTCTGTTGGGCAGCACATGGATGTGCGGAAAGGGTGGCGCAGCAAAAGGGAAAAGTTTGGTCGTTTCTACGGCTGCAGACGATATGCTCATCAACCGGAAATACAATCCCGAAGCGGTCCGCAGGGCCTTTGCAGCCGGACTGAAGGAACTTACAGGCGAAAAAACCCTCAAGAACGCCTGGGCATCCATGGTGTCGCCCGATGATGTGGTGGGCATCAAGATCAATTGTCTGGGCGCGCCCAAGGTCTCCTCATCACGCGAATCGATTGACGAAGTGATAACAGGACTCAAGAGCGCCGACGTGAAAGAGAACAACATTATCATCTGGGACGCCCGGGATACAGGATTCGCGCGGACGGGTCTTGAACTGAACAAGGGATCCGAGGGCGTTCGTGTGATGGGCACCTCGCCCGCGTGGGAGGCGGCTTCGCCCTGGGTAGAAGGATACGACCGCAACGTCTATCTGACTCTCGAAGACGGTACGCTGAAGAAATTCCGCACGCTGATGGATCAGAATTTCACCGAAACAGGCACACATCGTGAGATTTTCAATTCGTGCGCCTGGTTGTGGATGCTTGTTCAGCAAGGTGACGAGAAAGCCCAAAAATATCGCCAGGAGATCCGCAGACTTTACATGGATTTCAACGATCGTGAGGGTATCAAGCGCATCGCAGAGGAAGTGGCTGAGAAATTCCATGACACTGAGGTTGAGGACGAAGAGAAATCATTCTTCTCCGAAATTGTCACACAGAAGATCACCAAACTGATCAACATCCCTGTGCTCAAGCACAATGAAGACAGCGGTGTGACGTGGGCTGCCAAGAATATCGCTTTGGGTGTGACGACCAACAAGATCCGGTTTCACATCGACTACTGCGCCAGGTCCATTCCTGAAATCATGAGCTTTCCCTGCATCAAAGATAATTTTTTTTTTAATGTTGCGGCGGCCGCCAAGATCTCCACTGTCAGCGTGGCCGGCGCGCAGATGGCATTCGACAACCGGATTTTCTTCAGCCGCGATCCGGTGGCCATGGACCGCATCGGCCTGGATATCCTCGAAGCCAAGCGGGCTGAGAAGGGGCTCGAATCCATTCGCGACATTGCCACGCACGTTGCGTCCTGCGCTGAGAAGGGACTCGGCACAGCAGATCTTGCACAAATCGATCTGCGCGAGCTGACGGTTTAGTTTCACGGATTCCCATCCAGCGATGCATATTGAAAGCCCCGACAGCTGTGTTGCTTCGGGGTTTTTTTTGGGATAAATT
>CAZDVF010000265.1:0-4358 GCA_964508725.1 uncultured bacterium
AGCTGCACGTCGTGGCTGTACGGGCCCTGCGCAACAAAGGCATGAACCAATTCTCCGACCTGCAGCTGGATCTGATTGAAAAACGGAAAAAAGGAGAGATCTCACAGCCCGACGCCCAGGCGGAAGTCGAAAAGTACTGGATCGGTTCCCTCCGGAACGCCGTGCAAGAGGGAGACACTGACCACGGATCACTCATGGCCGGACAGAGTGTGGGACTGGCAAACTGCATCAAACCGCTTCGTGGTGTGCTCGATGAACTGGTAGCGGACGCGAAAGCCGAACTTGATCGCATCAAAGCGAAGTTGAGGGATTAACCGACACAACATGGGAGTGTGAAGATGAAAAACCGGATTGCTGTGACTGGACTCTCTGGCCTCACCCTGCTGGGTCTCGCCTGCGGCAAACAGGTCGTCCACAGGCAGCCGGTGATCGTTGAGCGCGCCGCACCTGATCTGGCCTTCGCTAACCTGACCGCCACGTGGGAAGCCGGGAACAAAACAGTGCGTGCGAAGATCGTGAACATCGGCAGCGCCCTGTCAGAAGAATGCCTGGTCTACTTTGATGCGCTGGATCAGACAGGATCCTCGTCAGGACGGCAGGTCCCGGAAAGGGTGCCTCGGTTAGCAGTCGGAGATACCGCAGACATTGCGGCCGACTTCCTTCCCCTGGCTGAAAAGGACAACCTGCGGCTGTGGAATGTCAACCTCATTCGTGTGGGACTGGATCCCAAGAACACGGTGCCTGAAGCGGACGAAACCAACAACCAGCAGGACATCTCACTCACACGCAGGATTGTGTTAACACGGACATACGTGATTCGGAACACGTCGGATCGTGCATCGGTCCGGGCGCGCTTTTCCGTTCCTGATTTGACGGATCACAAGAACACCGGCATCCTCGGAACCAGCTACAGCATGGAGCCGAAACAGATTCAGGAGCTGGAGAACGGGATGCGCAGCCTGACATTTCAGGCGGACCTGACCCGGGGCAAGCCCGAAATCCTTACTCTGTCATGGCGGGCCGAAATCCGAGACTATGATCATTTCGAATTCAAGCGCCTCTTCCCCCATCAACTAACCCGTTCGGCGGATCAGCGCTACCTGGAAGCGGACATCTACATCGAGTCGGACCATCCCCAAATCATCGCGCAGGCCCAACAGATTGCAGCGGGGAATGAGCCCGGACTGGACTTGCTCCGGGCCATCGTCATGTTTGTGCGGGACTGGATTCAATACAAACCGATGGACACCCAGGGCGCTCTGTGGGCCTACGAGAATCGGACCGGTGATTGCGCCGAGCAGTCCTTTCTGGCCGTGGCTCTGGCCCGCGCCGCCGGCATCCCAGCCCGCGCATGCACGGTCGAAAGTCTCACATTCGGAGGAAAGCCGGCTGCCAGAGGCGTCTCACGTTTTGATAATCACGTTACCGCCGAATTCTTCATCGACGGTTCGGGATGGATTCCTGTGGACGTCAATCATCCTCTCACGCCCATCGGACTATTGAACAAAAATCAGATGGCCATTCGCCGGGGCGTATACACCGACGAGGGGCTGTCCTGGTACTCCGGACAACGGAACGGCTGGGAAATCCAGCTTCTCGGTCACGCATGGATGGAGGAATAACAAGCGCCGGCTCTGTTATTGTTTTTAGGAAAGAGTGATATATCAGGAGGGTGATCACCATGCAAACACGATGCGACATGGGGACGCGAACAGCTCAAATGCTGTTGGCAATGACTCTGACTCTCGTTCTCTGTCTGACAGCCTGCCGGATGCAGTCTGAATCGGACAAGAAACTCGCCAGCAATTATCTTGATTTCCGAACGCCCGGTGAAGTCCAGGCCGGCGGCGTGCGCATGATCGAACTCGAGGAAGGTTATCGCGTCTGGACCAAGCAGTTCGGCGAAAGCCCGATGAAGGTTCTTCTGCTCCACGGCGGACCGGCCATGACCCACGAGTACATGGAGTGCTTCGAGAGTTTCTTCCCCAAGGCGGGTATCGCCTTCTTCCACTACGATCAGTTGGGCTCGTACTATTCGGATCAGCCGGACGATGACAAGCTGTGGACCATTGAGCGGTTCGTTGAAGAGGTCGAGCAGGTCCGCAAAGCGTTGGGACTCAATCGGGACAATTTCTACCTCCTGGGCAACTCGTGGGGCGGGCTCCTGGCCATGGAGTACGCTCTGAAGCATCAGGAGAACCTGAAAGGGCTCATCATCTGCAACATGACCGCCTGCTTCACAAGGTACGAGACCTACAACGCCAAATTGCGCAGCCGGATGCGCCCCTCCCTCATCGACAGCCTGTCGGCTTTCGAGACGCGGGGTGACTACCAGCATCCGGTATATCAGGATCTGGTGTTCAGGGAGTACTACTCACGCCACATCTGCCAGCTCGCCGAATGGCCCGAACCGGTTATGCGGAGCTTTCGCCACGTCAACCAGCACGTGTATGAATTTATGCAGGGCCCAAGCGAATTTGTGCCCGGCGGCATTTTAAAAGGATGGACGGTTTGGGAGCGGCTTCCAGAAATCACTGTTCCGACACTGACGGTCGGAGCGACATTCGATACCATGAATCCCGAGGAGATGGAGGAGATGAGCTGCCTGGTTCAGTATGGACGGTACCTCCACTGCCCCGACGGCAGCCACCTCGCCATGTGGGACGACCAGGAGGTGTTCATGGATGGCGTCATCCAGTTCATCCGGGACGTGCATGCGAATCAGTTTCCGGAAAAGTGACAACCCTAGCGCAAAACCCGAAATATGTCATTCCGATCCCGACATAGTCGGGTGAGGAATCTGGGAAGGGAGATCATGACAATTTGAATCCTTTGTCATTCCGGTTCTGTTTTCAGCCGGCTCGTCCGACATCCTTTTATCGGGAATCCACCTTCTCCCATGACACTGGATTCCTGCTGGAGTTTATCTCGCACTCGATGCTGGACAGGAATGACAAATTATCAATTTACAACCTTTTCCAAAATCCAATTTGAAAACCTTGCTCACAAAGCAAGCGGGCAAACAAATCCAAGGAGGTGCCATGATTAAAAGAAACGGATACGGAATCTGCATCGCCATCGCCGCGCTGGCGATCCTCGCACTCACACCCACACAGACATGCGCCGACTGCACAGCCATGCTCGTGGGCAAGAAAGCCACCGTGGATGGCTCGGTTATTGTGGTGCACACCGACTGCTGCCCCAATTCGCGGATTCACGTGGTCCCGGCCCGGCGATTTAAAAAAGGCGAGATGGCTCCTGTCTACTACGGCATCCAGAATCTGGGACGGCCTCTCAACGACTTCGGAGAGATCATCGGGTATATCCCACAAGTTGAACAAACATACGCTTACATCCACTCAGGTTATCCCCACATCAATGAGCATCAGCTCGCAATCGGCGAGTCTACGATTTTACAACGGCCAGGGTTGGCGGCAATTCGGACCAAGGGAGCCAAGCAGATCATGACCGTCGAGCAGGCCATGCTCTTCGCCCATCAGCGCTGTAAAACTGCCCGTGAAGCGCTGGATCTGATTACCTCGTTGCTGGAAGAGTACGGCTTCCTCTCCTCCTGCTGCGGACCTGACGCCAACGGCGGCGAAGCTCTGCTCATCGCTGATACGAACGAGGCGTGGGATCTGGAGATCTTCGGTGTGGGCATGGACTGGGAGCCCGGCAGCGGCAAGCCCGGCGTCATCTGGGCGGCCCAGCGTGTACCGGACGATCACATTTTTATCATGCCCAACTACCCACGCATCAGACAGATTCATCTGGATGATCCGGACAACTTCAGGGCATCCTCCAATTATAAGCAGGAAGCCATTGACCGCGGGTATTATGATCCTGACTCGGGCGAACCGTTCATTTGGCAGGAAGCCTATACTTTCCTGCCCAGCGACTGGAACCTGCCCCGTATGTGGCTGCTGTGCCAGACTTTCGCGCCCAATATGGAGCTCAAGGGATTCAAAAACCCCTGGTACACCCGAAGTGCTGGCCGGGGCATGATGGAAGATTCTTACGAATCGGTTCGCGCCGCCAGATTCACGGCGGGATACTTCCCCTTCTCGATTAAACCGGAGAAAAAAGTCAAGGTACAGGATATCATGGCATTCATTCGCAGCACGTTCGAAGGAACGTACTGGGACATGACCCAGGACCGCGATTGGCTCGTGCCGGACGGCAAAGGCGGATTTGTGAAAAGCCCCCTCACATCACCCTTCGCCAACGGTCACTGGCGGGAGCTGCTGGACATCACGCACCATCGCAACGTGGCCATGTCCAGCGCCTACGCCATGATCTCGCAGCTTAGAGGATGGCTGCCTGACCCCATCGGCGGCATCTACTGGTTCGTGGTGGAC
>CAZDVF010000266.1:0-4331 GCA_964508725.1 uncultured bacterium
ACAAACGTGCTGTACCGCGCGTATTGACGAAATCGACCCACATCATGAAACAGGGCCAACGCTTCCGCCAAATTGAGCTGCGCCGGGTTCAAGCCGAGGCTTCGACCAACATCCTGTATCTCGCGACAGACATAATGTGTGTGCTCACGCTTGAGTTCCAGATTCTCAACAGCATCAGTGTGATGACGGACAAAAGAATCCACGTGGGCATCAAACCATGTTTTCCAATCTGAGAGAATACGGGAGTCGAGAACAGCCCAAGATGCAATGGATAGCGACGAATCGGAGAAGGCTTTCGGAACACTCATTAGGATCCCATCCGGCGATGGTTTGCAGCAACAAGGCGTTGGATGCGCAGCATCGGCGCATCCATTCCAACGGTTACGGAGAAGCGCGACAATCTGCTCCAGCCCCTCCTGATCCACAGAATCAAAGGCATCCAAACGGTCGCTGTCCACATCCAGAACGGCCCACAGGCATCCGGATGCATCGACAAGCGGGACGACAATTTCCGATTTGGAATGGGGATCGCAGGCCACATGACCGGCGAAGGCATGCACATCCGACACGATGAGTGTATTTCTTTCTCGGACGCAACCAGCACACACGCCCGCATCAAGGGAAAGAAACACGCAAGCCGGTGTCCCTTGAAATGGTCCGAGAACAAGTTTGCCATCGCGGAGAAAGTAAAAACCCACCCAGTAGAAATCCAGCCGCTTTTTCAGTACAGCGGCCGTATTGCCCAGATCGGCAATACGGTCACCTCCATCGTCGAGTCGGATCTCAATTTCACGAAACGCCGCGATATAGCGGTCCTTTTTCGTCACAGGCTCAACCTCTAATAAAGATATTCTTGATGATATGGCCGGCCATCTGAGGATTCTCCTTCAATCGCCGGGTGCAGTATCCAAACCATTGATCGCCGTATGGCACATATACGCGGAGTTTGTGACCGTCAGCCACAATGTCGGTCCGCATCTTCTCAGTCACGCCCAGCAGCATCTGAAATTCATATTTGAATTTTTCGATTTTCATCGAGCGGATAAGATTCAGGCTTTTATCCGCCAGGATCTTGTCGTGTGTTGCCACGCCGACATACGAACCTGACTCGAACAGCATCCTAATAAGATCCATGAAATTGTCTCGGATTTTATCCTTGTCCTTGAATGCGATGGTCTTGGACTCATTGTAGATCCCCTTGCAGACGCGCAGGTGTGCGATGCCGTCATCAATCAACCGGCGTACATCATCTTTGCTGCGGTGCATATAGGCCTGAATCGCAGCGCCAACGTTGTCGTGGTCTTTGCGTAACCGGCGGTAAATCTCCAGCGTATCATCCGTGGTGGTGGAATCTTCCATGTCAATGCGAACAAAATTCCCAAGGCTCTCCGCCTTTTCAACAATCTCGCGCGTATTCTCAAAGCATCGATCCTTGTCGATGCGTAGTCCCAGGCTTGTCAGCTTGATGGACAGGCTGCTGTCGACTTCGGAACCGGATATTGTGTCCAGAACGCGCAAACTTTCATTCTTGGCCTGAGTCGCCTCATCCAGAGTGAATATATCTTCACCTAAAACGTCCATCGTGGCACAGCATCCTAAATCATTGAGCGCTTTGGCCGTGACAATGCCTTCATCGAGAGATTTTCCGGCAATATACCGTTTGGAAAATATCCAGACAAATTGTTTGGGGAAATAGGGCAGCATACTTGCGATGATCTTGTTGAACCACTGCATGGTTTCTTCTCCTTAGCTTGAATAACGCATCTCCGAAAACGATTCTTATCACATAATCTGGATAGATCGGATCACCATATCTAAAGTTATAATGTAGGGAAATCTGGATTGGATTGCAATCCTGTTACGAAATTAATTTGGATTGTAATTGAGAAATCCGTACGTTTGTTTGAAATGATGAATCGTAGCATTTCAAACACCTGAATCCAAATGAATCCTATTTTTAATATGACCTGTTGTGATCATTCTGATATTCCCGTAACACAGATGAATAATAACTTTGCTCTGGATACGAGCGTGAGGAGATACGGATGATGAATCTATTAGTCATGGGTAAAAAATTCGTTCATTGCGCTTTACCGATTCTGATGATCGTTTCACTTCAATTTAATTATTGTAAACGCGGTCCCATCTCTTCTAATCAATTGGATAAAGTGACTGTCATGCAGTCATCCGTATCCATTGGCGATCCCCATATTGTCAGTGATTCGGCAGACCGGCTTGGGATCATCTTCTCCATTTATGAAGCCCTTGTCAAGCTGGATGCTGAAGGGAAATACAAACCCTCCCTTGCTGAAAGCTGGAAAGTTGGGGACGATGACCGCACATGGACATTCCATCTGAGAAACGGCGTGACATTCCATAACGGCGATATGCTCTGTGCGGATGATGTGGTCGCTACCATGGGTCGCGTGCTTGATCCATCCATCGGTGGCGCTTTTGGAACCCAGGGAGTCTTCATCAGTTACCTTGGAAACGCGAAAATAATCGCTCTTGACAGCTTGACTGTACGAATCATCACTGAGGAGCCCATGGCTGATTTATTGGATCTTCTCGTCGCCATGCCCATTTGCCCTGAGAGTGAGTTGAGCAAGTTGCCGCATGAATATGTCGGCAGCGGGCCATACAAGGTCACTGAGCATAACGAAACCCGGACCATTCTTGAGGCGCATGATGCATACTGGGGCAAAGCCCCGACATACAGAGAAATCCGATGGATCGCCGAACCCAATTCTGGGGAACGCGTAAACGCCTTGCTCAACGGTCATGCGGATATCGTCTCAGGCATCGGCCTGCAAGGCAAAAAACAGATTGTGACAGATGGGCGAGCTGAGGCACCAGAACTTGCCAGCGGACTATGCATTATTTTCATGTTCAATGCTCGGAAGGGACCTTGTAAAGATCGGCGCGTCCGGCAGGCATTGAACTATGCCCTGGATGTGGACAAGATCATTGCCGAGATAAAAAATGGCGCCGCGACACCTTTAAACGGATACTTGACCCCACACCACTTTGGCTACAATCCGGAGACGCCAGTCTATCCGTATGATCCGGAGAAAGCCCGTAGTCTGCTTGCCGAGGCAGGATATGGTGATGGATTAAAACTGGTTTTCGACATCCCCTCGATTATGCCCGACGAAGCACCGCAGCTCACAAGGATGATGGCTGAACAATTGAACCAGGTCGGAGTCTCTGTAAAAATCATTGAACATCAAGACCGGGCTGCGTATGCGGATATGGTACGTGCCAAGCAAATCCATGACGCATGCTGCTTCGATTCGAGTCCGCGTAGCACGTATCGGGTGCTCAGAGAGAAAATCCAGTCAACCTTGCGGGGGCCCTGGTGGCAGGGATACGACAATCCAGAAGTAAACACCCTGATTGAGCAGGCTGCAGCCACGTTCTCGGATACGGAACGACAAAAAATCTACCGACAGATATTTACACTTATCCGGGATGACGCGCCCTGGATCTTCCTGTACAGGCCTGCACGCTACTGGGGCATTCGATCATCCATGGAGAACTGGAAACCGAGATCCGACGGCTTACTCATTTTTAACTAATTTTAGGAGACCTGATGGAAATTGCACCCATTAAGTCAACGGTTACACTTGACGATCTACAAAAACTCGATATCCGGGTTGGAACAATCCAATCCGTTGAGGAAATCAGCGGCTCTGACAAACTTGTCAAGCTAATTGTAGATTTTGGCGATCGAACCAGAACCATTTTATCAGGGATGAAAGAAGAACGAAATAATTTAAAAGAACTCAAAGGTCAGCAGGCGCTTTTCACCCTCAATATTGCTCACAGGAAAATGTTCGGCGAGGTTTCAGAGGGCATGATCTTCGATATTGGATGGGATGATGGTATTAAACCGGTGCTGGTTGTGCCTGAAAAACCAGTGCCAAACGGAGCAAGAGCTGGTTAATCAAATAAAAATTACCCGGATTGAAACTGGAATAAATTGTATTGACAATCAACACCGAATTGTATATAATAATACGGTTTATTCAAATGCGATCATCAAAATCCTGACAAATTTGACTCTGAACACCTCATCCCAATACGTCCGGACTGGCATTGTTTATGCATGTTCTTTTTGGCACTGGCGTGACGAATACAAAAGAAACCGACGCTTCCCAGAATAAATATCGCGATAGGACTCATGAAAGTCATTCCCTATTCAGTCAAGTATAAAAAAGAGTGGGACCGGTTTGTCCTCTCCTCCAATAACGGGACCATGTTTCATCTTCAGACATTTCTGGATTATCACGCACCGGGAAAATTCACTTTTCATCATCTCATTTTTGTCG
>CAZDVF010000267.1:0-4322 GCA_964508725.1 uncultured bacterium
CTGTTTTCGTAGCTCCAAAATTTATCAACAATCCCAAACGAAAACCAGTTGCATTTAAATAATTCAACACCTGTGATTGAAGCTCCCCGCCATAAGCTCGCCTTGGGCAGGCAAGCAGCGGGGAATCTTCATCTGTAAGGAAAAAACATCTTTAATATTCGCTCGCTAACCCCGCGGCAAGCCACGGGGTTAGAGCTCGCTGGCAGATTCAACGTGCGAAAGACGAATCATGAACACAAGAGACTTCATCAAATTATTTTTGAAATAACCAAAAGGAGACCGAATCGTATGATCAGACGCAATCAAACGCATTGCATCACAATCGCAGCGGCCATTTTGCTCATCGCCGGTTCATTGTTTGGCCAGCCCCTCTTTCAAGCCGGGGCCAATTTCACACTGGCCTTTCCACAAAATGAATTCGGTAAGAGCGTGGACAACAATGGATTCGGTGGAACCGGCTTTTTCGTCACCAACATCCCCAAATCACCGCTTTTTGTCGGCGCATCTTTGACGTTTCTGATCTACGGGAGTGAAACCCGCGAAGAGCCCTGGAGCCAGACCATCCCGGATGTGTTTGTGGATGTGACCACCAACAATAACATTGTCGCCGGACATATCCTCTTTCGCGTACAACCGCCGCGGGGCGCTGTGCTCCCCTATCTGGACGCTCTGCTCGGTTTCAATTATCTCTGGACCGAAACCAGTGTACACGATCAGGGCGATGTCGACGACGATGATATCGCCAGCACGAAACAACTGGACGACATCGCTTTCAGTTTTGGCGGAGGCGGCGGCCTGATGTTTCGGGTCTACAGCGGCCCAGGTGGATCATCTCTGAAGCGAGACTTGCTGGCTGTGTATGTGGATCTGGGATTTCGGTATCTCAAAGGCGGCGAGGCGGAATATTTGAAGGAAGGATCCATCCAAGTAGATAACAACAATCAGGTCAATTACGATATCCAGGAGTCAACAACAGATATTCTGAGCGCCCACATCGGCGTCAGTTTCGCTTTCTGATCAATAAGACAACAGTCCCCATCTCGCGGGGCTTATGATTAAAAACAGATATCAACTGGCAAGGGATTCGCTTTCGTCTGCGGTTCCCTTGCCTATTCTTATAGCCGGATCTTAATGCCCCGTGGGCAGATCAATGAATACCGTCTCCAGTCCGAATTGATTGTGGATATACTCGCCCACAGCCTTGACACCCAGTGTTTCGGTCGCGTAATGTCCGGCGAAAAGGACGTTGATCTTCGACTCTTTCGCCGTCCAGTAGAAGGAGTGTCCGGGCTCTCCGGTCACAAAGGCATCCATCCCTTCTGCGACAGCTTGTTGCAAAATACTCAAACCGCCACCGCTGACATAACCCATCCGTTTGATTGAAGTCGGACCAAAATCCCACACGTTGACTTCGCAATTCAGCTTCCGCCCGAGTTCTTCGGCCACATCCGAAAGGGATCGTGGCGCATCGAAACGCACCTCCCTGCCAATGATTTCACCGTGGTATTCGCCGAACTCCCCGGCGACCGGCCATCCCAGCACTTTACCAGCTTGGGCGTTGTTACCTAGCTCGGGATGCAGATCAAGCGGCAGGTGGGCTGCATACAAGGCCATGTCTGATTCAATCAGCCGGCGAATGCGCTGATAGAGCGCGTCTCGAATCGGGGCCGGTTTTCCCCAGAAGAGTCCGTGGTGAACAAGGAGAAAATCAGCACCCGCTTCGTGCGCTGCATCCATAGAGGCGGCGCAAGCATCTACAGCCAAAGCGACTTTTGTCACGTCCCCTGAATTCGCCACTTGAAGACCATTCAGGCTGTCGTCTGCGATGTCGCGGACGCGAAGCAGATCATCCAGATAAGAGGTCAGCTCTTTCGTTTTCATTGGCTCTCCACACATTGATTTATGTAAATCCGACACAAAATAGGTTGGTTTCTTATCATTTAAAAGCAGCAGGGGCGAGGCATGCCTCGCTCCTGCATCGCATCACAACATCGGACAAATATGGTGAGACAGATTGCTACTCGTACTCCGATTCTGCATTCTTCATCAACATATGAGTCTAGACGAATCTTACCAGCCGTTGATCCGGTGCCAGACTGCGGACGCTTCAACGTTTTCTTCAACCACGTGATACCGGTCGTGCATGGCTGCTGTGGCGCACGCATGGTTGGGTAAAATACGAAGGGGTGTTCCAACAGGGAAGCGATCGAAATCAATGGAATTCCCATCCCGCTGCGCGACGATGCCGTGCTCCTGGTTTGTTGCTTTGACGATCAGATCAGGGATGGGAACACCGTTCACATCGCACACGAGGCCGTATCCCTGATCGACAGATTGCCCGGCTGTTCCGTGGTCGCGCGAGAGCGCCATCCACCCGGCGTCTGTGATAATCCACCCTTTATGTTTTTCGAATCCGATCACGGATGTCAAAACCGAAAGGGCGATATCAGACACCTGGCAGACGCCCAAACCTGCCATGAAGAGATCGTAAAACATGTACACGCCGGCCCGGACTTCCGTCACGCCGGAGAGGTCCTCGGCAAACCGCGCCGTGGGTGTGGATCCCACACTGACCACAGGACAGGCGAGTCCGGCATCGCACAGCCGTTGGGCGCATGCCACAGCAACATCCCGCTCTTGCCGGGCCAGATCACGAATCACCTGGGTTGATATTGCGGTGTACGATTCACCGGCGTGGGTGAGAATTCCTCGAAACATGGCGCCCTCGGATACGGAAAAAGTGCGACCCAATTCCAGAAGAAGCGGATCATCAACCGTCACGCCGGACCGGTGTCCGTCGCAGTCGATTTCGATCAGGACCGGAATTGTGACACCCAGCGCTCGGGCTCGCGTTGAAATTGCCCGCGCCTGGTCCATGGTATCGCAAATCACCGTCACCCGTGCCCCGTTTCGGATGAGGTGTGCCACACGGTCGAGCTTGACTGGCGCAATACCCACGGCATAGAGGAGATCATTGATGCCATGTTCAAAGAAGTATTCAGCCTCTTTCAGAGTGGAAACCGTGATGCCGCTGGATCGCCCATCCAGCGCCCGATTGAGGACGTCAATGCTCTTCGCAGTCTTGGCGTGGGGACGCAGTGCAACTCCAAGCTGATGGAGATGCTCACGCATGGTCGCCAGGTTCGTATCCAGTTTATCCTTGTCGAGGATGAGGCAGGGCGTCTCGAGGTGTGAAAGGCGCACAGTTTAATCCTCTGATTTTGATATGCGGGATTGTTTCACTTTGACACCCTGAAAAGACGATCGACAAACATCAAAATATATTCCGTTCAATGTGAAACCGATACATGTGGATGGGATTCAGACAGCAGCCGAGCAACTTCGTCGCGTAACTTCCGGGTGAAGCGATTTAACGTCTCATTCTGTGAATCGGAAATATATTTGCCGATGTGGAGAGGTGGCGCGATCCGAATGAACAGACGGCGGCATGGGCAAAGAATGGCATCTGTTCCGGTGATAGCGATCGGTAAAACAGGGACCAGTCGGTTGCCATCGTTCCATAAATCAAGAACGACCTTGGACAATCCTTTCTTAAACTCTCTGAGTCTTCCGGTAACACCTGTCCCACCCTCGGGGAAAATACAGACAACCTGGCCCGATTTAAGCCCTGCCTCCACAGCGCTGAACATTCTCTTGACCAATCCCCCCCGTTTCACGGGGATCGCGCCCAGAGCCCTGACGCGATGTGAAATCAAACGCCCAAGTGACTGAGAAAGAGCCGTTGCTGGCACTTTACACCATTTACCCAGCCGCTGCGCCATATAATCTGCGGCGTAGGAGGCGCACCGATGGGCGTCGAAAAGCTCGTACGTTGCCACAAAATGAATCTGCCTCGGAATCATGGCGGCGAGCAAAAAAATATCTTTCCAATTGAGGTGATTGGGCGCCAGGATCACGGCGCCCCTGCGGGGAATATAGTCCAGTCCTGAAATCGTCATGCGTTGGGTTTTCACAATGCTGATCGTGCGACGTCTCCAGACTGCGTACGTCGTCATGAGATCCCCCCCCTTTTCGCGTTTCGGAGTTGCACGATGAGTTGCTGCATGTCATCGGGAAGATCCGAATCGAAAAACATCTCATCCCCGGATACGGGATGGACAAATCCGAGCGTCTTGGCATGCAGCGCCTGTCTGGACATTAAATGGAGAAGGTCGGTCGCAAGGGCCATCTCGGACTGATTGCGCCCCCCCAGTTGCCGTCCACGCCCACTGTATGTTTGATCGCCAAACACCGGGTGTTCGATGTGCGCCAGATGCACCCTGATCTGATGGGTTCTGCCCGTCTCGAGCATCAGTGCCAGT
>CAZDVF010000268.1:0-4306 GCA_964508725.1 uncultured bacterium
AACCGACCTTCTTGCCCTTATCCAGATAATGAATCCACTTGCAGCGGAAACTGTTAACAAACGCTAAGAGAGCGATCGGCAATGTAAAAAATGACACATTGTGGAAAAATCCGGTGTTGAAGTTCGCCCACTTACCGGAATCCTGAGCGCCGCCATTGATCAGGACGTATCCCATTTCAAGAAATATCAGTATGAGGAGAATACGATAATTCCGATTGGTCTTTTTCCCCTGCTGGACATAAACGAGCTGCTTGAGCGTGATCAAGATCCAGACTGCAAAAATGACAACAGCCAAACGCAGGGCTGTCCACAGTATAAGATTAGGACTTAAATAAACAGGCACAGTCGCTTCATCTTGGAGCCAACTCAAATCGATGTCTGCCACACTCATGACTTGAAAGAGAACCCAAACAATCAGAACACAGATCCCAAGAAAATGGAGACGTTGGGTCAGGTTACGCCGCTCAAACCAGGGCAAGTGCTCACCACCCCACATGAGAGACACCACGGCCACGGCCGCCATGAAGTCTCGCAACTGCATCCGGACAAAAGGCAGCCCGGATGCGGGGCCCACCGCACGATCGCCCAGCGCCAGCCAGAAAAAGCAGATGATGGGTATTGTGATCCCAATCAGTCGAGCACGTTTGACTGTCATCGTGCGCACCTCATATCATTTTAACCACAACAGCCGTCATGTCGTCGTGCTGTTGCGCCTGAGCAGTAAATCGTTCGATAACCCCGCGGATTTTGGTGACAAGCGACTCAGCTGATCTGTCGCTGTATAGTTTCACCAAATCGATGAGACGATCTTCGCCAAACTGTTCGTGATGGAGATTTTCCGCTTCGTTCAGGCCGTCGGTGTAGAACAGGAAAACATCGCCCTTTTCGATGCCAACAGTACGCTCTTCGATTGTCCGTTCAAAAAGGTCGCCCCGCTCCAGACCCAGGGCCATGCCCGGAGGACTCAACTCTTCGGCATCGCCTCGACCCGAACGCCGCACAATCATCGGATTATGTCCGGCCCGCGCAAAAGTGAGTGTCCTGGCATCCAGATCGAAAATACCGTAAATCATGCTGATGAAAATACCCCGCTCAGCATTATCATAAAACAGGTCATTCATGGCGACAAGCACATTACGGGGAGACGTGGCCATGCGGGCTTGCGACTTGAGCAGTCCCTTGGTCAACGTCATGTAAAAGGCCGCCGAGATCCCCTTGCCCGATACATCGCCAATCACAACGCCCAGTTTTCGGGGACCCATCTCGATAAAATCGTAATAATCTCCTCCCACCTCCCTGGCAGGCACACACAGGCAGGCAATGTCCATCCCGTGAATCTTTGGTGTGGTTCGCGGTAAAAAGGTAATTTGGACATTCCGGGCGATCTCAAGCTCTTTCTGGATCCGCTCTTTCTCGTAAATCCGTTGAAGGTAATCGGGCACATACGCCAACACTGCCTCAGAGGGCTCGTTACCGCGTAACGCCAGTAAAGCCAGCAGGAAAACAACACCCAGAGAACCCAACAAAATCACACCATGCATTGTCAGAAATGACTGCCCGCCAGAGCACATCACAACCCCAAAATATAAAAGCGGCAGGGTGAGGACTCCGACAAAGGTTGTCACAAATTCGTATCGAAAATAAAAAAACGTGAGGAGAAGACCGATCAGAATATTGAAACTGATGCGGAGTGGAAGCGGCATGAGTTTGGGAATCGGCAAGCCCACAAAGGCCCACAGCATGATCAGGATCAGGATCATCCAGATGGAATTCTTGAAACGCCGGCGAATCAGCGGAATGATGAAGAGAAAGAAGGTGATGGCGATATACGAACAGGTCAACAGGCTCTGACCGAAGGCGAACAAACTGGGCCAGGAGAACGACCAGAGATAGAGAGCATTGTCACCCAGATGATAATATCCCCGAAAAAGCATGACACCAGTAAAATGGATCACGCTGATGCTTCCGAGGATAATGCCCGCCAGCCCCAGGCCCCTCAGCAGCGCTGTTCCCATCGCAGGGAAAAAGAACCGCCTCCGCAGGGCGTCCATGACGACAAGCTTTTCTGACCAGATCTCACGGGTCAGCGATTCGCCCACCGCAAAGATGGCCCAGATCCCGCCTCCGATAAAGGGCGCTGTGAGGACAAAACCCAGCAACAACGCCCAATGCGGCTCTGCAGCGTCGGTCAGCACCTGCGCCCAAAAATAGATAGCCCATCCCAGAATCACGACAATACCGGGAATGAGTCCGCCTTTCAAATCAACCAGATCGGCCTTGAGACGCTGAATGAAATAAACCACGACGAGAATGAACAAAAACAAAAAGAGGATGGTAATCGTGATCCCCACAATCTCATCTTTTGGCTTGTCAGCGACGAACGTTTCGGGAAGAACAAAATCCTGGCGGAAGCTCCGAACCTGATGACCGACAACCTCCACTTTGAGATGTACTTGCCCGCCCAAAACGGGACGACTCAGTTTCCACACAAAGACATGCATCGAACCGCCTTGCGCCGGCTGCCTCTGCGCAGAGACAAAAATCCACTGACCTGCTGGGTGAGGCAGCCGCGAAACAAGCGTCTCTGCCACACGCCGCGTGGTATCTGGATTCGTCCTTTGCCTCTCGAATGGCACGACCGCATCCTCTGGCTGCTTCGTTTCAAACAGGAGAGGGTTCCCGGACAGATCCAGTTTCAGGTGAAAATCACCCAATATAGACTCAGCATCGTGCCGGTCGGTTGTTACCGTTACACCCGATTCTCCTTCCGATCTGTCAGTCTGGGATCGCTGACTGACCCATCGTAGACTCCAGGCATAGACAGCAACAGAATCCATCCGCGGTATGATTTTCGTGCCGCCGTGGGATGTACGATAGGCGTAACGGAGTTTGTCTGCATCGTGAACCAATTGCATGTCGAGGCGCCGATCAGACAGATCGTAACCCAGCGATGTAACAAACGCCGTCCCGGACGCAGCAATGGCGTCTTTGTCTGCAATCGGCCTGATAGCTGACTCGGGGAAAATCCTGGGATAAACAAGGAGAAAGACAACCACTCCCAGAATCGCGAGAATCAGAATAGCGCCGTCCGATTTTTGAAAGAATTTGCGCATGAGTTATCCTCTGCTTCCTTACTCCACGGCCATTGACCAGGGCCGCTCAAAACCAGCGATGCCTTCGGATGTATGACCGTCTGAACCGATGCGGACGATCCGGCCGTTGCCGCTATCCACGACCCAGCAACCGCCGGAAAAGTCGTCGGGAACGATTCTCCGCACGTCTCGAAATCCGGCAACCCGCAACCGGATTTGGCCGGTCCTGTCGAATCTGAGCACCTCGCAGTCCGGGCCATCTTGCATCAGGATGACCGCCCAGAGACGACCCAGTTTCTGATCCAGAGCGATTAACTGGACTTGCGCTTCGAGATCGAGAACCAATTCAACCGTTCCGTCCGTTTGCATCCGGATCACCCGGTTTCCGTCAGCCGTCCAGAGCCGGCCGTCCTGACGGGAATGCGCCACTGCAGACGGCGCGTTCAATCCCTCGCTGATCGTACTTTGCCGCTCACCATCTGGTGTAAGGGATACAAGTTCACGGTTCCCCCTGTCTGCGGCCCAGCACACGCCGCTCTCTGTGTCAAGGCTGATTGCTGAAATATAGGAAAATCCAGTAACTTCACCAAGACGATTCCCGATCGTATTAAACCGGACGATTCGCGTGTTGGCACTGTCGGCGACCCAAACCGTCTGTCGTTGCGAATCGATTAAAATATGTTCTGGGTCCTTGACGCCCTCGATCCAGCGGAGAACTTTCCCATCCATTGAATGGACGATGAGTTGATCGAGCGCATCAGCCACCCAGGCCGTTTGCGACACTGTGTCAACCGCGATAGCCATGGGGAACGGCGCATGAAGCGAGCGTGTGATGACGTGCAGCCCGTCGTAAGTCAGGCGGACCACCAGGCCCAGATAGTTATCCACGACCCAGAAATTGTACGGGCCGGGGGACACCGAAACCGGATCAGTCAGAGGGCTTTCATAATTCTGCGCTGTGACGGAGATGCGATACAAAACCGGTTGATTGTACGGCAGTCCCCTGTCAAGATAGTGCTCCGCGTTTGGCAGAGCTGTGTTGATCAAATTGAAATCCTTGTCTGTATCGAGCTTGCGGTAGATGTTAAAACCCGTGACATCGGTCTGCGAAACCGGATCCCAAACGACCGTGGCGTCGTGCTTGACAGAGTAGACATCCACGCCCGTCACCTTGCCTTCAGTGTTCGGATTCCGCGGGTCCAGCGGATTCGCCC
>CAZDVF010000269.1:0-4304 GCA_964508725.1 uncultured bacterium
CAGTTTAGGATCGAGAACCACTAGCTGAGCTAGTGGTTTGAAGATCAATCATCTTTGTCGGATCGCCGTTTCTGATGCGATTTGACCTGTTCGATGAAAATTTCAAGATCACAGTCAAGATCAAACGGAACGCCGTCGAAATAAAAGATGCGAATGGGAAACCGGCCCGCATCGGCGCTGATAACCGGATACACAGCCTCTGTAACAATGGCGTTCATGCAGGTAAAAGGGCTGATGTCGACAATCCCGTCGCAGCCGCGGCGCTCGAACGCCAGAGCGTTGCCTGCATTCAAAGTCATCTCTCCCAGTGCCATACGCTGCGGCAGATAGGACTGGCTCAATCGAAGGACTTCCGATACGGATGCGTCAAACCGGTGTCTGAAAGTTTCGGATAGAGGAGCAAGAATCATATTCTCATCATGGTGCTGGACCTTGTGCCGCAACAGGGTTTTAAGCATGTCAGCGCTCCACTGCCGGCCGGCCTCTTTCAGTTTCCGGATCTCCTCTGCGTTGGTGTACCACACCCATTCGGCAATGCTTGCAATCCAGGTTTCGCCTCCGGCTGCTTCAATGCGTCTGAGGATGTCTTGATTGCTGAAACTGTTGAACCGCAAATAGATCTCACCCACCACACCAATGAGAGGGCGCGATCCCGGTTCTTCTTTCAGCGATAACGTGTTGTACAAATCACGCGCCTGTTCCAAAGCGCCGGCTACAGCCCGGCTCTTCCGCCTGACTGGACAGACTCCCTGAGCAAGGATTGAGCACACATGATCGAGAGCGGCTTTGTGGATGCTGTCGGCGTCATCCGGATTACTGGCATACGGCCTGTGCATGAGCAAGAGTTTGCGCAGCGCATCGGAGGCCACGATGGCAATCCATGCCGTGCGCAAGAATTGTGTGGCGCCGCCGGAGAATCCGGCGTACCCATCGCTGCTGGTGGGCGAAAAAACCAGGGCCTTCTGACATCCGATTTCGTCGAGGACCTTGCGAATAAACGTTGCATACTGTCCAAATCGGCACGGCCCAGAAGATGTCGGCAAGAGAAATGCATTCTTTTTCGGATCAAAGCCATCATTCAAAGCGATTTTTAAAAAATTGCCAAGGACGACCCGTTGCGGCAGGCACTCTTCTCCCGTTGTAAAACGCGCAGCCAGTCTCATGGTTTCGTCGTCTGATGGAGGAGAAACGCGCGCGTCGACACCCACCGAGCAAAACGCCGCAGCCATGCACCGGGCCGCGCCCGTACTCATTCTTGGGATGTAAAGCGTCCGCCCGAAAAGCGGATGTGTCGCAGAATCTTTCGGCATGTTAGATCATCCCGTGACTTTCAAGATAGGCTTCGATGCGCGTCATAATCCCGGCATCATTGGCGTGGCTGTCGAGCTGAAGGAACAGAAAAGGCCTTCCCAAAGCATCCTCAATATAATGTCGAATGAAGGAGTCGGGACCGCACTTGAAATTTGACAGAAATATGATGTGTAGGAACGGCTTATCCTTCACATACCTTGCGGCCTGTAAAATCCGGCGGCCGTAATTCCAGAACATATGCGGGTGGACAGGCCGGATGTCCACGTCATCGATGGGGAGAAAATCCATGGGGATCACATTAACGCCGTACACATCACGTAGTTTCTCAGGAATCCCCAGATTGAGTCCCGAATCGACGAGATTGTAGGGCCTGCCCAACAGGACAATAGAGGGACAGCGCCTGCTGATGACATCGTTCAGGACAGCCTCTCCCTCGGTTCGGATCTGTTCTCGAAATCGATCCTGTTCTGCCCAGGCTGCATCCACGGCTTCTCTGTTGCAATTGGGACTGACACCCTTGTCGCGCATGACCTTCAGAAGATCTCTTTCCACAAATCGCCGCCCAAAGCGAAATTCAATCGTGGGCACAATGAGTTTGGACCGGATGGATTTGAGAGCCGGAGCCTGCCGGACAACCAGCGGCAAGGTTTGCGTCCAGGGGCAGATGAACGATGCGACACTTTGTGTCGGATCTTCTTCGCTCACCACATTGGGAAGAAAAATGAAATCAACATCCTGCCCTGCCAGATCCATCACGTGTCCGTGGGCGACCTGAATGGGAAAACAGGGCTCGGCCACCGTGGCCTCAAGGCCCTGATTGATCAAATCGAGTCTGCTGGGTTGTGATAGCACGACATCGTATCCAAGCGTGTGGAAATAGGCGCGCCAAAAAGGAAGGCGATCAAAGCAAAACAACGCGCGCGGAATGCCCACCCGGCCTCTGGAACTACTGGCGGGACTTTTCTGTTCGCATTCAGTCATCGACAACCACGACTCACGGTTCTTTAACAGATCTGGGATGTCGGGACGCTGCGCGGTCTTGGTCCGTTTACGGTACCGGTCTGAACACTTGTCGCCCCAATAACTGGTCTCACCCGCAACCTGAAACGCCTGGATCGTACACGCGTTGCTGCATCCCTTGCAGGTAAATTCGCGTTGCGTCCACTCGACCTGCCTCAAGTCCCATCCACGAAATCGGGATGGACGTCCGGACTGCACAGCCGATTGCGCCAGAAGCGCCGCGCCGATGGCGCCCATGATGCCGTTGTGGGGTGGAACGACGATTTGTTTTCCCAGCACAGTGGCAAAGGCCGCCGCCACACTGTCGTTGTAGGCCGTTCCGCCTTGAAAGAAAATAGCATCCCCGATTTTTCGTTTCTTCACAACGCGGTTCAAATAATTATGAACAACGGAGAATGCCAAACCGGCGACGATATCTTCTTTTCTCACACCCTGCCCAAGATAGGGAACCAGTTCCCGCCCCATAAACACGGTGCACCTTTCACCCAATTTTAGAGGCGCTTTGGACGATAAAGCCAGGCGTGCAAATTCATTTTTGATCGGCACGTCCATCTGGGCGGCCTGCTCTTCAAGGAAGGAACCTGTTCCGGCTGCGCACGCTTCATTCAAAGTAAAATCAACGACCACGCCATCCTGAATCGAGATGAACTTGGCGTCTTGCCCGCCAATCTCAAAAATAGTGTCCACATTGCCGTCGAGATAGGTCCGGCTGACGTGCAACGCGCCGGTCTTGTGCGCCGTGATTTCATCCTTGATCGTATCAGCGCCAACGAGCATACCGATCAACTCGCGGCCCGATCCGGTAGTCGCCACACCCAGCACGTGGACTTGATCAGCAACATCGGACGCCATATCGCGAAGCGCCTCAGTCACCACATTGATCGGCCGGCCCGAGGTCATCCGGTAGATGCCACGAATAAGGTGACCTTCTGAATCGATCAACGCCAGATTGGTGCTGACCGATCCCACATCAATGCCGAGATAGGCGTCCACAATGGTATCATGCGGAAATGTGTAGGATCTCTCCTGATCTCTGAGGTTGCGCACATTATCTTCGGACAACGGCTGCGTAGTGGGATACTGGATCGAAGTCGGGCTCTCACTCAGGGACAGATGGATTCTCTGATCACGGTCGGACCGGGCGGCGTGAAGCGCGCATCCGGCCGCGCCCAGCCAGGCATAGAGTTTTGGGACAAAGAATGATTCATCATCAAATCCAAATTGATGCCTGAATGCGAGGACAACACCATCATTGGCTGCCACGCCGCCGATCAGGGCCACCCGCGGATCCACTCGCTTGCCTTTGGTGATTGTTCCCTTGAAATTACGGACAATGGCGTTGCACAGCCCCCGAAGCACCTCGCCGGGTTGATACCCCTTCTGCTGGGCATGAATCATGTCCGACTTGGCGAAAACCGAGCATCGCCCGGCAATCGATGCTGTACGCCTTGCTTCGGATGTCAGGCGCCCGACGTCTTCGACAGTATAACCAAGCCGCCCGACTTGCTGATCGATGAACGAGCCTGTTCCGGCGGCGCACTCCCCGTTTGTCTCGTAATCAATGATGGATGCAAAACCGTCGCCATTCTGTTCAATGAGCAGATATTTGGATGAAACGCCGCCGATTTCAAAAACGGTTCGGACGTCCGGACAAAATGTGCCGACGCCTTCCGCAATAGCCCGGAATTCATTGAGAAAGCTGAATCCTGAGCGCTGACCGATCGCCTTGCCCCCTGAACCCGTGACACACACGGCCCAAATCTGATGATGCGGAAAAGCGTCTTGAAGTTGTTGAATCAGTTGTCGGACGACACCCGGTGCATCACCGCGATGACGGACCACGTGAGAGCCGGCGCTGTGGGGACATCGTCTGTGACTGTTGCGTCCAGCGTGGTCTGGCCGGTTGCGCCTATCAACCAAGCCGCGGGCGGGTCCGCCAGGCCCTGCTGTGGTACCGGCGCGTCCTCGCGGGC
>CAZDVF010000270.1:0-4292 GCA_964508725.1 uncultured bacterium
ACAATGTCTCCGGCGTTGTACCGATGGCCGCGGCCACGTCCTTCTTCGAGAGTTTGGTACGGACCGTGGTTTGCCCTTTAAACTGCTCGTCAAGGAATTGGAACAGACGCGCTTCCACATCGTGCTGGCTGAACGACTTGATCCGCTCGGCTAAAAACCGCATCTTGTGCATCAGCGCGCCAATAAATTCACGTCGGAACTGACCGTCTGCCAGCAGACAATCGAACTGATGTCTGGGAATCATCAGCACCTGGCTTTCGGACAGGGCTGTCGCACTGACCGGATACCGACGCTCTTCGAACAAAATGACTTCAGCAAACATCTCGCCAGGCTGAATCACCTTGATGACCACCTCTTTCCCATCGGGTGTGGCCTTGAAGAGCTGGACATTCCCGCGGACAAGCACATAAAATGCGTTTCCGATATCGCCTTCCAGAAAAAGGATTTCTTTTTTCCCGACAGTTTTGGGAAGACAGATATCAGCCAGACGCGCCAGGCTTTCTTGCGTGACATGCTCAAAAAGGGAGATACGTTTGAGATATGTGATGGTTTCCATGAGAAAATCACGTTTTCTTGATCTGGGTCAAGGTTTCGGTGCAGCCGATTGACTAAATTTACAAAAGAAAATGAGACGATCCAAACGCAAACACGCATAAAAGGACCAAATCATGAAACGGAAAATTATCCAAATAGATGAGGAAAAATGCACAGGCTGCGGGCTCTGCATTCCCAACTGCCCCGAGGGGGCCATACAGATTATCGACGGCAAGGCGCGTTTGGTCAGTGACCTGATGTGCGACGGCCTCGGCGCTTGCCTGGGCCACTGTCCCGAAGGCGCCATTTCAATCGAAGAGCGAGATGCCGAACCATACGATGAGAAGAAGGTCATGGTCAACATTGTCAAGGCCGGGCCCAACACCATCCAGGCGCATCTGGCCCACCTGCGCGATCATGGACAAACTGATTTCCTTAATCAGGCGCTTGACTATTTGCAGGAACACAACATTCCCGTGCCAAAGGAAACGGACAAACCGCAACCCCAATGCGTTTCAGGATGCCCGGGATCACAATCAACCTCGTTCGTGCGTGAGGATGCTGCCCCTGAAACAACCCGGACAAGTCAGTCTTCACACCTGACCCACTGGCCCGTGCAAATGCACTTGATTTCGCCGAATGCGCCCCACTACCAGGGCTCAGACCTGCTTCTGGCCGCGGACTGCGTCGCCTTCTCAATGGGTAACTTTCACGGGGACTTCTTGAAAGATAAAACTCTGGCCATCGCCTGCCCTAAATTGGACGAAGGTCAGGAAATCTATCTGGAAAAACTCAAGGCGCTCATTGACGATGCCAAAATCAACACCCTGACCGTCGTCGTCATGCAGGTTCCCTGCTGTAATGGACTGCTTCAACTGGCAAAGAAAGCGGCTGCTGAGACATTGCGGAAGATTCCCGTCAAGCAAATCGTGGTGGGAATTCAAGGCCAGATTCTCAAGGAAGAATGGGTGTCAATCGCATAGAAGAGAGGAGATTCATCGTGATACAGGATCAGGACAACACAGTACTGGGCGTTCCGTTTCGGTATGCCGATCTGACGAACTACCAGACCGGATCCGTTGTCAGCCGAACCCTGATCAGCAAGCCGGCAGGGACAGTCACGCTTTTCGCCTTTGCTCAGGGACAATCCCTGAGTGAACACACAGCCCCCTTCGATGCGTTGGTTGACGTTGTGGACGGAGAAGGCATCGTCATCATTGACGGTGAGGAGCACATTCTCACCACCGGCCAGCAGATCATCATGCCGGCGAACATCCCCCACGCTGTTCGGGCGGACAAGCCGTTCAAAATGGTTCTCGTCATGATCCGACAAAAAAAGGATGAAACCTGAAACCATCATGCAATATCAAACATCACTTACATAGAAAGGAGCCAACGCATGTCAATGTACTGTTTTCAATGTCAGGAAACCGCCAAGAACACCGGCTGCACCGTAAAAGGCGTCTGCGGCAAGCCGGAGGAAACCGCCAACCTTCAGGACCTGCTGATTTTCGTACTCAAAGGCATTGCCGTATACGAAGAAAAGCTCAAGGAACTGGGTGCCCCGGACCGCACCAACGACGATTTCGTCGACCAGGGTTTGTTTGCCACCATCACCAATGCCAACTGGGATGATAAGCGCTTTACCGCCATGATTACGGAAGGCCTGCAGCGCCGTGACCAGGTCGGGGCCAAGTTCTTGGCTGTGTACAAGGAGAAAAACGGCAGTGATTTCGAAGAAGCACTGCCCGATGCCGCTACGTGGGCAGGCGATTCGTCCGCTTATGCCGAAAAGGCGAAATCCGTGGGTATTCTGGCCACCGAAAACGAGGATGTCCGCTCGTTGCGCGAGCTGCTGATCATCGGATTGAAAGGAGTGGCCGCCTACGCGGACCACGCCGCCATCCTGGGATATCAGAAAAACGACATCAACGATTTCATCATGGAAGCGCTGGCCTCCACCACCAAGGACCTGTCGGTGGACGAGATGATCGCACTGGTGATGAAAGCCGGTGAAACCGCTGTCAACACCATGGCCCTGCTGGACGAGGCCAATACCACGGCCTACGGCAACCCGGAGATCACCGAGGTGAATATCGGTGTTGGCAGCAACCCGGGGATCCTGATCACCGGCCACGATCTGAAGGACATGGAGGAACTGCTCAAGCAGACCGAAGGCACCGGCGTGGATGTCTATACCCACGGCGAGATGCTGCCGGCCAACTACTACCCGGCCTTTAAAAAATACGATCACTTTATTGGCAACTACGGCGGTTCCTGGTGGCATCAGAACAAGGAGTTCGAATCCTTTAACGGCCCCATCCTGCTGACCACCAACTGCCTGGTGCCGTTGAAAAAGAACAACACCTACCTGGACCGGCTCTTTACCACCGGCGTGGTCGGCTATGACGGTGCCGTGCACATCGCCGATCGGGCCGGCGGCGGCTCCAAGGATTTTTCCGCTCTCATCGAGAAAGCCAAAACCTGCCCGCCGCCCACCGAGATCGAAACCGGCACCATCGTCGGCGGATTCGCCCACAACCAGGTGCTGGCCCTGGCCGACAAGGTGGTGGATGCCGTAAAATCCGGCGCCATCAAACGATTCGTCGTCATGGCCGGCTGCGACGGCCGCCAGAAAGGCCGCAGCTACTACACGGAAGTGGCCGAGAACCTGCCCAAGGACACAGTAATCCTCACCGCCGGCTGCGCCAAATACCGCTACAACAAG
This sequence comes from uncultured bacterium, assembly GCA_964508725.1. Classification (GTDB taxonomy): domain Bacteria; phylum Zhuqueibacterota; class QNDG01; order QNDG01; family DSAB01; genus CAZDVF01. The sequence goes on from CAZDVF010000270.1 coordinate 3,263, forward strand.
CTCAACCTGGGCGACATCGGCGGGATCCCCCGCGTGTTGGACGCCGGTCAGTGCAACGATTCTTATTCCCTGGCTGTCATCGCCCTGAAGCTGAAAGAGGTGTTCGGCCTGGACGACATCAACGACCTGCCGGTTTCCTACGACATCGCCTGGTACGAACAAAAGGCTGTGGCCGTTCTGCTGGCCCTGCTCCACCTGGGCGTCAAGGGCATCCGGCTGGGTCCCACACTGCCAGCGTTTCTTTCACCCAATGTTGCAAAGGTACTGGTGGACAACTTTGACATCAAGCCCACCGGGACTGTGGAAGAGGACATCAAGGCCATGATGGCCGGCAAGTAATCGGAATGAGATCTCCGTCTCGCGGGGATTCCCACAGCTGAGGAATAACACGAGAAACGGAATCCCTGCGGGACAATACTAAAAACAAGATACGATCCTGAGTATTTGTAATCTAAAATCCGGGAAAAGAACTCGACATTGGACGCCAATCTGACTATATTCCCTCAAAGAGAACCAGGACGGAACAAAAAACGTTAAAGAAAATCTGACAGATTAAGAGGAGGCGCGAGGATGAAAGCGAGACGCATCACCGATAACATATTCTGGATGGGATCTGTTGATTGGGACCGCAGGCTTTTCGATTCACTCATCCCCTTGCCTGACGGCACGAGTTACAACGCCTATCTTGTCAAAGGTAGCGAGAAGACGGTGCTCATCGATTCGGTGGATCCGGACAAGTTCGACGAGCTGTCGGACCAATTGAAAGACGTGCCCCGGATTGATTACATCGTGGCCAACCACGCCGAGCAGGACCATTCCGGCAGCATCGGGCGCGTGATGGAAAAATATCCTGACGCCCGGGTCATCTGCACACCCAAATGCAAAGGCATGCTGGTGGATCACCTGATGATTGACGAGGAACGCATCGTCACAGTTGAAGATGGTGAGACACTCTCGCTGGGCGACCGGATTCTCGAATTTATCCACACGCCGTGGGTGCACTGGCCCGAGACCATGTCCACCTATTTGA
>CAZDVF010000271.1:0-4266 GCA_964508725.1 uncultured bacterium
AATTCGGATTCTGCCAGGCGGACGGATGACGCTGCACCGCAACAACGAGGCCTTCAACGAACCCGATCTTCTCTTTGTGGACGCCCGTTTTCTCACGTTCTTCTCGTTCGGGATGAGCTCGGGAGACCGGCAAACCGCCCTCGACAAACCGCGGTCCATGGTGCTCACCGAAAGGGCGGCCAAGAAATATTTTGGCGAAGCTGATCCTGTCGGGCAGGTATTAACTCTTGGCCGGGACATTGATGTGACCGTCACCGGTGTGATGGAAAACATCAAACGCACGTCGTCGCTTCGATTCGATTTTCTCGTTTCTCTCGAGACGGCGCGTCTTCTTTCTGGCAATTTGGATGACTGGACTGTGAATCGTCACGCCGTGATTGTCCGGCTGTCTGATGGAGCAAATCCAAAACAACTTGAAGAGAAGGTGTCAGCCTTCAGAGAGCGGCTTTTCCCAGAAGGCCCTGAATCGGCGCGCCGGCTCTATCTCTTCCCCTTTTTGGACCTGCGGCTCAAAGCAAGCCACATTCAGTCCATGTTCCCCAGCTCGCATCCGGCGTCTGTCTATGCGATGCTGATTCTTGGCACACTCCTGCTCTTGATCGTCAGCATCAACTTCATCAACCTGTCTGTCGCCCGCCACATGGTTCGGGCCAAAGAGATCGGCCTCCGTCAGGTCGTGGGCGCCAGGCGTTCGCAGCTCGCATACCAGTTCATCGGTGAATCGCTCCTCACATCCTTCATCGCCCTGCCTGTCGCCGTGCTCCTCTACGAACTGATTCACCCCCTTGTCAGTCACTACGTTGGCACATTTTCACCGATCTCATTCAATTCTCCTGTTTCCAATGTCATTTGGAATTATCCCTTTCTCATGGGATATCTGTTTCTGGCAGCGCTTCTGACAGGTCTGATCTCGGGTCTTTATCCCGCTTTCTACCTCTCAACACTCCGGTTGTCAACCATTCTAAAGGGCAAGCAGACCCGTAGGACCAAACGGCAGCGCGGTCAAAAGGTTCTCATCGTCGTACAATTCAGTCTTTCGGTGGTTCTCATCACCCTTGCTGGAGTCATTAAAACCCAGCTCAATGTGCTACTCGACGCCGATTTCGGATATGACCGGACCAATCTTGCCGTTTTGCAGATGGAAGGACAACCACGCCGTCACCTCGATCTGATCAGGACGGAGATCGCCAGACACCCGGGTGTCATCTCAGTATCGGCTTCGGCCAGTGTGCCCGTGATTTGGACCAACGACCAGCCTGTTCGGCCGCCAGACCTGATCGATACAGATGCGGTCAACATGGACGCCTACGGTGTGGCTCCCGATTTTCTGGAGACAATGCGTATTCCGCTGCTGGAAGGACGGCCGTTCTCCAGCAAAAGGATGGAGCAGACATACCTGCTGAATCGGAAGGCTGTGAACAAACTGGGCTGGAAGGACCCTGTTGGGCGACGCCTCACCGTGAATGACAACACTGGGACGGTAATTGGCGTGACCGAGGATTTCCTCTTTGATGATGTGGGATTCGAGATCCCGCCGGCTGTTCTTTACCTCGAACAGGGCGCAATGAACGTGATGCTCATCCGATATCGGGGTACGGATAACTTTCCCGAGATTCGGGATAGGCTCAACACGCTGTGGCAATCGCTGACACCTGATCAGCCTTTTCACTGCGAGACGCTGGAGCACCACTTCTTCAAGTATTTTGATGTCATCCTCAAAGTAGCTGATCTTCTCCGCATCGTCGGCATCATCGCCGTTTTCTTTTCGTCTCTGGGCCTTCTGGGCCTGACGACCTTCATCGTGGAACAACGCACCAAAGAAATGGGAATCCGCAAAGTGCTGGGCGCGCCGCTTCCGCGCATCCTCTGGCAGCTCTCGCGTGATCTGATCCTCCTGGTTGCCATCGCCAACCTGGTTGCCATACCCCTGATTCTGTTTGGATGGCAGAAAGTGCTGCAAACAGGACTGCTCTATCTTACGCCCATCCATCCAGTTGTTATTCTTTTTGCAGCGGGGATTTCGATATTGGCTGCTCTGGTCGCCGTGACCTCCCAGACATGGAAAGCCTCGCGCGCCAATCCGGTGGATGTGCTCCGCTGCGAGTAAACTTGTGAGTTGGATAAAAGGTGGGATCTCCGGCCTTCGAAAAATCACCGCCCGGAACATGGCGAAGCGTTCACGCCCGGTTCCGCATTTGCGGGACCGGGAAGGGATTGCTGTCTGGGTTCCACCTCAAAATGCATGGAATCCACGTATATGAGCGGGACGAATTCAATGTTTAAAAACAGCTTGCTTACACACTTCAATTTCTATACCGGACACCTCTGATGTGATCTGCTAAATCAGAAAAACTCAGTCAATCGTTAGATTCTCGCCTAAAAAATGGCGGAACCAGAACTGCACGCTCTCCCGATTCACATGGTTGCGCTTGGGATACCCGATGCCGTGCCGCTCGTTGGGATAGAGCATCAGCTCGAAATCCTTGTCCAGGTCCTCCAGCTTGTCAATGAGCTGAATCGTGTTCTGCATGTGCACATTGTCGTCGATCGTGCCATGTGTGATGAGCAGCAAGCCTTTATATTGATCCGCGTAGGTCATCACCGAACCCTTGTCGTAGCCCTCGGGATTCTCCTCAGGCGTATCCATGTACCGTTCGGTGTAGACGGAATCGTAGAGCCGCCAGTCGGTGACTGAGGAGCCGGCAATGCCGTGCGTAAAATAATCAGCGCCGCAGGTCAACGCCATGCACGTCGTGTATCCCCCGTAGCTGCCGCCGGTAATGCCAATGCGGGCAGGATCGATGAAGGGCTGCTGCCTGAGCCACTTGACCGCCATAGTGAGGTCGTTCATTTCCCACTTGCCCAGATTTCGATGCATCTGGGCCATGCCTTGTTTGCCGAAATGCCCGGAGCCCCGGTGATCTACAGTGATGGTGATAATGCCGTGCTGGGCCAGAAACTGCGTGCTCATCCGGCCGAACCGATTAGAGACTCTGGCTGATCCCGGTCCGCTGTAAATGGAGAAGATGACGGGATACTGTTTGGCCGGATCAAAATCCGGTGGCAGTGTCCAGATCGCAGGGAGGTTATAGCCATCGCCCGAGGGGATGGTGAACAGTTCCACCCTGCCCAGTGCGTAGGCATCCATTTCTGGACGTTTCTGATCACCCAATGTGCGGATCGGTTTCCCGTTTGTTTGGTTAAGCTCGATCCGGGTGGGTTGATCGATGTTGCTGTACGTGTCAATCACGTACTTGCCGCCTGGCGAGACCTGACATCTGTGGCTCCCCTGTTCGGACGTCAACTGTTTCTGGTTCTTCCCGTTCAAATCCACGCAGTATAAATGGCTTTCGGTCGACGCGTCTTTGGATCCGTGGAAGTATACCTTTTTGTGTTTCTCATCCACGCGCGCAATGCTGCGCACACTCCAGTCTCCGCTGGTGAGCCGGTTAACCAGGTTGCCGGCCATATCATAATGGTAAAGATGCGACCAGCCGTCAATATCAGAGCGCAGGAGGAAACCCTTCCCTTTCTCCAGAATATGGAGATCCGAATACCAACTGACCCACGCATCCTGCCGCTCTTCGTGAAGCAGTGTTTTCACTCCTGTTTCCGGATCAGCGGTGTAGAGAATAATGTGATCCTGTCCGCGGTTCATCCACTGAAAAAAGAGCTGCTTGGCATCCGGCGTCCAGAAAGGCCAGGCTACGTATGTATCGGCGTTCCCGGGGATGTCCACCCATACAGTCTTTCCGGTCTCCAGATGCGCCACGCCCAGACGGACTTTTGGATTGGGATCGCCGGGCTTGGGATAGCGCATGACTTCCAGCTTGCCGTGCGCGCCGTCGGCCCAGAAAATGGGAAATTCTGGCACCTCGGAGTCATCGAATCGGAGGTAGGCGATCATTCGGCTGTCTGGCGACCACCAGAAAGCGCGGTACCGCGTGCCGCGGCCAAGGATTTCTTCAAAATAGACCCACGAAGCATAGCCGTTGTACACAGTTGCGGAGCCGTCGGAACTCAGCTGCTTCTCCTGGCCAGTTTGAACATCCACCACAAATAAGTTATTGTTTCGCGTGAAAGCCACCTGGCTTCCGTCAGGCGAAAGCTGTGGATTTTTTTCTTCGGAGGATTCATCTGTCAATTGCCTGAATTCGCCTGTTTTGGTGGAAAAAACAAACAGGTCGTTCTCCTGATTGAAAAGGAACCGATCATACGCTTCAGTGTGACCGGCGGCCTTTTGCAATGTGAAACCTTCGGGCAACC
>CAZDVF010000272.1:0-4236 GCA_964508725.1 uncultured bacterium
CGGACACTGGTGAATAATACCAAAGAACCGGGTATGTATACCGTGATTTGGGATAGCATGGATGATTCAGGCAAAGCAGTATCTGCCGGTCTTTACTTGTCCGGAGTACAAGCGAGGGACTTTAAGGATTCGAAGAAACTCATTCTATTACGCTGATTCGTATTATTTTGAACGTGATAGAGATGATTTGAAAAGAGGTCGAACCATGATCAGAGTCACAACAAAACACATCGTCCTGGGTTCACTCTTCTGTTTTGGATTTTGGGCCAACGGCTTTGCATCAGACGATGGCTTTATTATCAGCCAACAAAAATTCATCCGGATCTCTCCCCTTTATCAAAGCTGGTCCATGAATAGTGCCAATCAACTTTCAGAGGTCAGCACGCCTGTTTTTCTCTACATGCCGTTGTCCTCCAACATGAGCATGAGCCTGCGCGGGAGTCAGGCGACCGTCAAAAGTGACATGTCGTCCAAACTGGGAGGGCTTACCGATACGCAAATCAATGTGAGTTATTACCTTGAATCATCCAAAACCGTCCTGCATTGTGGTGTAAATTTACCAACGGGCAAGAAGGAATTGACTGTGGAAGAATTTGGCACATCATATTTGATCAGTTTAAATATGTACAATTTACAAGTGCCAAGTTTTGGACAGGGTTTGAATGTATCACCCGGGATAAGCTGGGCAAAAATCCTGAGCGAGCGTGTTGTCCTCGGACTGGGTGCCTCGTATCAGTACAGGGGTTCATTCAAGCCTTTTGAAAACATGACCGGCCTGTACGATCCGGGTGATGAAATACTTATAACTGGTGGACTTGACTTCCGCCTGAATGAAACCACCAGTTTTTCCACGGATGTCGTTTTCACAACTTATGGAATTGATAAATTAAACGGAGAGGAGTCATTTCAGGCAGGCCATAAAATTGTGATCAATTCTCAGCTCCGCATCCTTTTAGATTACAATGAACTGTTACTGTTCGGACGATACCGAAGCAAAGATAAAAATAAAATAGCGATCGCCGGTGGTTTGGACGAAGAGGACGAAAAAACGTTTCCAGATCAAATTGAATTGATGGGACGTTACCGATTTCGTCTGGGAAATGGTTATTATGCTTCCATTCTTGCGGAGGGCCGATTTTTCAACGAGACCACAGTCTTTAACAAAGTCACGATTCTGGGATTGGGATCAACGATAGACATTCCGGTTTCGCCCGAAATAAAAATCCCCTGTCGATTGAAATACCTCAACTGCACTATTGAAGGCAGTTCAACGATTTCGGGAATTGAAGTTGGCGTTGGCGTGGACTGGAGTTTTTAATTTGCCGGGTGTAGGAGTACGGGATGACTATCAACCAAGATCCGATGCATTACCCAATTGGTGTATCATTTTCCACGACTCAAGATGGAGATTGAATCTGATAACAAAGTGGGAGGACAGGCAATGAAATTCAGAACAGCAAAACTGACCGGATGGATTCTGACCTTAGTGATCATCACATGTTTTATTTTTGGATGTAGTCAGAAAAGCGAGACTCTGGAAAAGGTGACCTTGCGTAGCGAAACAGCGACACTGTCGAAAGAAGAACTTAACCAGCTCGTCAAGGCCAAGGGATTTCATAGTCCAGGCATGGAGATGAAAGGATCTTTCAAGCATAGTTATGAACAAGCAGAGATCTTGGGAGTCAAAACCATTATCGACCACGCCACAGGATTAATGTGGCAGCAAACAGAAGATGAGACCCGTTTCAATTGGAAAGAGGCAGAGGCGTATGTTGCCAATATGAATCAAAAAAATCTCGCAGGTTTTTCTGATTGGCGAATTCCCACAGTGGAGGAGTTAATGTCTCTGGTTGAATCTAAAAAGAGTAACAACAATTTCATCAATCCCCTGTTTCAGAAGGAGCTTTTAAGCACCTGGACGATCGATGAGGTGAAGGATGCTTTCGCAGGCGCATGGTTTGTCGATTTTGCTGAAGGTACTGCCGTTGACGGTAATCGTGCTGCTGGCCTGGGACACGTCCGTTTGGTTCGAACATTGACATCAACCGATTGATTGAAATATCAATCGATTTCCCAATCCTATAAAATTTCTGGTTTCTTTTGGGAATAAACGGACGACCATGCATCTGTGCCACTGTCTTAAGTGGACAGTCTCAACAGTTGGATCTAAAAAGACGAATCGCCGGGATGTCTCGATGGCCACGCGTCTAATAAATGAACGGATTCATCCTGCGTCTCAACTTGTCCTTGGGACGCAGGATGATGAACAAAATTGACTTTGCGGTCCCGCAATACAAGATCATTATCCCCCCTTTTATAGATCGAGTATAGACCAGATACAGCCTTGTATCTCAATGGATCTTTATGTATATTCCATCCGGTCAAAGAACGTTTACCTATCCATTTGATGAACAACCATGAAACCTGAAGGGAGAAGAATGATGAAAATCCGAATCCATGGAAGACTCAAACGCATTGTTATTTTCCTTATTTGTATCATTCCGATTCTTGTGTCCGCCCAGGATGCATTGAAAGAAGTCCTTCCTCCGGATATCATGCCGATTATCATCCTCAGCGGCTCCAATTATGAGATGGGTTATCAATACGGTCAGCAAGCCGGAGATCTGATTGAGATCGCGAAGAATGCTGAATGGGCGGCGGCCCTTCAGCGGTTGAGTCGTGAGAAAGTCAATCATGAGATCAAGGCCATCCAGTATTATATCCGCAAGTTCACGCCGGAAGCCATCGATCAGATTAAGGGGATTGCCGACGGGGCCACAGCAGCCGGTCATTCGGTCTCGTATGCCGATGTGTTACTCTTAAATTGCAGGCTGCCTGATCCTGTAAAAACACCTTTCCCTGCCGATGCGGAAAAAGAAATCGTGCCGCCCAAAGGGTGTTCCGTATGCTCGGCCTGGGGGAGTGCAACCAGGGATGGCAAGCTTATCGGCATGGATTCGCATGATATTGGCGATGCTCTTTTTCAGCTGATCATTGTCGCCTTTCCCGATAACGGAAACCATTATATTTGCGGAGCGCAGGCCGGTGAAATCGGAGACCATTTCTTGATGAACAACAAGGGGCTCTTTGTGGGAAACAGCGGAGGCGGCGGTTCACCGCGTGACAGCGATACCGGTTATGGCCTTTCCTGGGCGTGTTCCCTGCCGCATCTGGTGCGATTCGCCAGCAGCGCTGAAGAGGCCAGGGATATGCTTCTCCCGTGGAAAATCAACATCCCTGAAAACTTTCATTTTGTGGATGTCAAGGGGAATGCATTTGTCGTGGAAAAAACATCGGCCATTCAGGCTGTCCGAAAACCGGGTGATTTCGGTGAGACCGATTTCCTCTTCTCAACGAACAACTACCTCGTGGAAAAGATGCGTGTCACCAAAACCGGCGATTTTATCGGCAAGCACGGCGGGTATGGCGTCCATACCGCCATTCCACGCAACATGCTGCTCTGGGACATGCTCCACAATTATCACGGTAAGGTCGATGTGGATTTCATCCAGATGGTTTTGCGTTTCCCGGGTGACGGCCCCCCATATCCTCCTGAAGCAGGTTGGGAGACGAAAGTGTTGCGGCCATCCAATTCGAGAGTGGCTGTGATCCGCCCAGATGACGGAGATAACGGATTTGTCTACATTTGTACGGGGCCCGCGGGACGAAATATTCCTGAAACGATTGATCCGCGGGGCAGACGTTCGACCTATCCCTACATCAAGGGGACACATACCTTTTACAAACTCACACTCGCTGCAAATCCGAAAGCCGTTATTGCCGAAGCCAAAAAATCAGCCAAAGCGGATATTGCTTCAGCGTACGTCGAACTGATGGACATGAATTTCACAGATACAGGATACGCTCCCTTGAACGATCTCTATGCCCTGGCAAATACGGAATATTATCAGGGAGATAATTATACGAACAAAGCAATGTTATCCGAGGGGCATAAAGCCAATTATTATTTTGCGAAAGCGGCAACAGCATACACGCGTTCTCAGGCGCATGCACGACAAGTGTATGAAGCGCTCGTTCCACCTCCCACGAATCCAATGGATCTCGGACTGAAACCGTTCGGCGGCGATTGGGCAACCTGGGAAACAAAGGTTGGAAGAGTGAAATAGGCTTTTCTGTCTCAAGATCTGGACAGCGGTTGCAATTCAAACCTGATTCATGGATTGATTGATCTTCAAACCACTAGCTCGGCTAGTGGTTCTCGATCCTAAACTGGAC
>CAZDVF010000273.1:0-4224 GCA_964508725.1 uncultured bacterium
CGATACCCCCGTGCTCATACTGTTTACCCACGATAAATCCCGTGATGTTTTGCAGAAAGACCAAAGGGATTTTCCGCATGGTGCAGAGTTCGATAAAATGGGCGCCTTTGAGGCTCGATTCCGAGAAAAGCACGCCGTTGTTGCCCAAAATGCCCACAGGATATCCCATCATGCGGGCGAATCCGCAGATGAGGGTGGCGCCGTAAAGGGCTTTGAATTCCTGAAACCGGCTGCCATCCACCATCCGCGCAATGAGTTCGCGGATATCGAACGGTTTGCGCAAATTCTTCGGGATAATGCCGTAGATCTCAGCCGGATCGTAGGCCGGATCTTCCGGCTCTTTGCAATCGAGTTCGAACCGCCGCGGCCCGTCGAGACATTCAACGATGTTTCGCGTGATCTGAATTGCGTGGACGTCGTCCTGCGCGTAGTGATCTGACACGCCGGAGATCTTGCAGTGCACATCCGCGCCGCCCAGTTCCTCGTCGGTCACAACTTCTCCGGTCGCGGCCCTGACCAGCGGCGGACCGCCGATGAAAATGGTTCCCTGGTTGCGGATAATGACTGTTTCGTCGCTCATGGCCGGGACATACGCTCCGCCGGCAGTACACGATCCCATGACCACAGATATTTGCGGGATGCCCAAAGCGGACAAACGCGCCTGGTTGGAGAAGATCCGCCCGAAATGATCCTTGTCCGGAAACGTGCCCGACTGATGCGGCAGAAAAATGCCGCCGGAATCGACCAGATAAATGCAGGGAAGCCGGTTCTCTCTGGCGATTTCCTGGGCGCGGACATGTTTCTTGATGGTGATGGGGAAGTACGTCCCCCCTTTTACCGTGGCGTCATTGGCAATAACCAGCACTTCCCGTCCGTGCACCACGCCCACACCGGTGATGATGCCCGCGGCCGGCGCTTCATTATTATACATCCCGCCTGCCGCCAGCGTATTGAATTCGAGGAACGGTGTGTTTCGGTCGAAGAGCTTCTCCAGACGCTCACGCGCCGTCAGTTTCCCGCGTGCCTTATGTTTCTCGCGGGCCCTGGGCGGACCACCCTGCTTTACCTGTTCCAGCTTCTCCTTGAATTCCCGGACCAGGTTTTCCATATGCTTCCGATTCGCCTGGAATTCAGCCGATTGTGTGGAAATTCGCGATGCAATTTTAAACACGTCTCCCTCCCTTAGATACCGTCCCGGAGATCATCGTATCAGTGTCACCTTTTGTGTCGAAATCAGTCCTGGCGTCTCAAGTCGGAGGATGTAAAATCCGCTGGATACGGGCCTGCCCTCCTGATTTGTCCCGTTCCAGATGATCGAATGCGACCCAGCGCCAAACGGTCCCTCAACCAGATTGAGGACCTGGCGTCCCAGCAGATCATACACCGTGAGTGTGATATAAGACGGGTCGGGAAGGCTGAACCGAATCTGAGTCATGCTGTTGAATGGATTGGGGATCGTCGGATGCAAAACAACGGACGCCGGAATTAACTCAGGACCAATACGGACACCGTCTGCGTGGTAGATTCCCAGTCCTTCCACTGTGCCGATCCAAACATTGTCGCGATCATCCATTGCCACAACGTAAATCTCATTGTGGGGAATGTCCGAGTTGTCCGTGTTGAAACATGTCCAGGTCTCCCCGTTGAAACGGATCAATCCCAGCCGTGTTCCAGCCCAGATTGCACCGGATCTATCCAGTGCCACAGACCGGACAAAATTGTCGGGCAGAGGCGAGGAGGCGGCATCCCACACTGTCCATGTTCCACCATCGAGACGAACGAGTCCCTGGGACGTGCCCATCCACACCACGCCGTCGAGCGCAACAGCGACCGACAGAATCGCTCCTGATGTCAATCCGGCCTGACTGGGTTCATAGGACTCCCACACCTTGCCGTTGTATCGTGACAGGGTGCGGCCTGTCGCAGCCCACACAGTCCCACCCTTATCCACATGCAACGCCCTGATGACCGATCCGGTCAACGTGGAATTGGATGGATCAAACACGGACCATTCCGATCCGTCAAACCGGGCCAATCCGCGGTAGGTCCCAATCCAAATAGCGCCATCGTACGAACCATCTACGGATGTAATCCGGCGGTCCGGAAGCCCGGTGTCCGATGCGGAAAAGATATCCCAGGCTTCGCTCTGTTTGCGGGCCAGGCCATTGTTCGTTCCGATCCATACAGCGCCAGAGACATCCACATCAAGAGCGGTTATCTCATCAGTTGGCAATGGTGATGAATCAACATTCCACACGCTCCAGTCCGGATAGGCGACGCTGGACAGGCCGCGCAAGGTTCCGATCCAGCCTCGCCCATCAGGTGCCACTGCCAGTGATGTAATCCAGTAATCAGGCAGAAGTGAATTGGCTACGTTGTACGATGTCCACACGGAACCGTCATATCGCGTCAATCCCTCTCCTGTTCCAATCCAGAGGACGCCGTCTGTATCCGTCTCGAGAGTAAAAATGCGATCCGAGGGTAAATCCGTATTGGCGGTGGAGTAGAGGATCCACTGCCAGTTGTCAAAAACCACCAGGCCTTCGGTGGTCCCGATCCAGAGGCCGCCGGACTGATTGAGAGGCGCCAAATCGGTTATTGTACTGCTGGGAAGCCCCCAGAAACGCAGATTCATGGACGTATAGGAAAATCCGTCGAACCGGATCAGTTCGTGCTGACTCGTAAACACATTTTGTGTCACCAGCCACAGATTGCCTTCCCCGTCAGATTCAAGAATGACCAGATTTTGATTCTCGAACAGGCCGTAGGACGTCCAGGTCTCGCCGTCGTACATCGAAAGCCAGCTGTCGGCCACTCCCTGATCATATGTGCCGATCCAGACGTTGTTGTGATCATCAAGAGTCAGCGTATTGATTTTAAGATTGGGCAAACCGGAATTGTCCGGCGTGAACACAGCCCATCCGTCGCGTCCTGCCCGGACCAGTCCGGCAGGCGTGCCCATCCAGACGCGGCCCAGTCTGTCGGATTCAATTGCGTTGATCGTGTTATTCGGAAGATGTCCGCTCGCTATCGTGAAAATGGACCAATCGCTCCCGTCGAACGCGGCCACACCCTGATCGGCCGTCCCGATCCACAGGATGCCGTCGGCATCCACCGTTAAACATGTGATGGTGTTATTGTGCAGACCGGAATTGGCCCGATTGAAAAGAGTCAACACTTCTGTGGTCTTGTCGAAACGCACAAGACCGTCGCCCCCGATCCACAGGATATCTCCACCGTCGGCAATCGCCGAAGCATACCGGGCCGGAGAAAAGGTTATCCAGTCAGGCTGTTCTGCATCCGTACCGTACGCTCTCATCCAAACAAGGGACAAAGCAACGGCAAACTGGAAATACAGTCTCAAGCATTTATGAAATCGGAACACACTTGTATCCGTAGCCGATGACGCCGGCTTCGCCCTCCGACTGAATGCGCCGAAACTCCATGCGGACTTCCATCCCGATGCGGAGTGTGTCAAAATCACAATCAACGATCTGGGTGTTGATCCGGCCTCCGCCGTCCAGTTCCACGATGCCCATGGCATAGGGCGCCTCATCCTTGAACTGGCTGGGCGGCACGCGGATGATCGTATAGGTTAAGATCTTTCCGGTGCGTTGGAGCACCGTCGTCTTGAACGTTTTTGAGCCGCAGGCTGGACAGATCAACCGGGGCGGAAAAAATACTTTACCGCAACTGGAACACTTGCCTGCCTCGTAACGATACCGCTGCGGCATCGAACGCCAAATTCTTGGAGCAATCATCTATGCCACCCCCAGGATATGCACGACTGCGCTGCCGCCGCTTCCACCCATGTTTTGTGTTAAACCGATTTTGGGATTCTTGACCTGGCGGTCACCCGATTCACCGCGCAACTGGTGGACCACTTCGATCACCTGGGCCACACCGGTCGCGCCAACAGGATGTCCCTTTGACTTCAGTCCACCGCTGGTGTTGACGGGAATTTTACCGCCAATGGCCGTGGCTCCGCTCTCAACAAGAGCACCGCCCTGCCCTTTTTCAGCAAAGCCCAGCGCTTCTGTGACACAGATCTCTGCGATGGTGAAGCAGTCGTGCACCTCGGCCAGATCGATATCGTTTGGACCGACGCCCGCCATGCCGAACGCCTTCTCTGACGCCACTGCCGTGGATTTGAGGAAGGTCATGTCGTCCCGATCGTGCAGGGCGATGCAGTCTGTGGCCTGGCCGGACCCAAGAATCTTCACC
>CAZDVF010000274.1:0-4218 GCA_964508725.1 uncultured bacterium
ACATTGCGTTCGGGCAGAAAACCCCAGTATCGGCTGTCGAGGCTGTTGTCCCGATTATCCCCCATCATGAAGTAGTGCCGGTTTTTCACCACGTAGACAAGCTGGTTCAAAGGTGTTCCATCCACAGAGAAATCGGCCAGGTCGTACATGCGGATGGCTGTGGTCCAGCGGTCCTGATTGTTCACAGTCAAGTGCGTGGTCTGGCCCTGACGAGACAAAGTGATTTTGTGTCCCTCATACAGCACGATCTGGAGATTTTCGAACCATGCGTTCCGGTTCTCCTTCGAAAAATGGAGGGTATCCCCCGGCGCGGGCACGCGCACCGGGCCGTAGTTATCGCGGTTGCCGGATTCGGGAGGAAAGATATTGGGCTCGCGGAAACCGTCCGGGTAAATCCGTCCGTCGATAAATTTGGAATGGAGCGGATTGGCAAACCGGTGTCCGTTCACAAAGACCCGCTTGTCCCGAATTTCTACAGTGTCTCCGCTGGTGGCGATGCACCGTTTGATGTAATTGAGCATGTCGTCACGGGGGTACTTGAAGATGACCACGTCACCCTGCTGGGGTTTGCGAAATCCGGGCGTTCGGAAGAAGGGGATCTTGAATCCGATCTTGGTGTAGGGGATGCCGATCCAATCTGGCGAGCGGATGCCGTACACAAATTTGTTGGCCAGGAGGAAGTCGCCCACAAGCAGGGAATCTTCCATTGAACCGGTGGGAATCCGAAACGGATAGATGACGAGCGCCCGGATGACCAGGGCGATGGCCAGAGCGACAAAGAGAGATTCAGAGTATTCGCGGAGGGAGCTCTTTTTTCCGTTCCCTTTGTTTCCAGCAGTCTTTTTTGGGTTTTGTCGATCCATACGCTTTCCGATTTAGTTAATCCTGGACAATTTAGAATTTGAAGATGTTAATCTGTCGATTGTTCATCCTGCTCTTTACGATTAATCTCTGACCTGGAGCACAGCCAGAAAAGCTTCCTGGGGAATTTCGACTTTACCCACTTGCTTCATGCGCTTTTTTCCCTCTTTCTGCTTTTCCAATAATTTCCGTTTACGCGATATATCACCGCCATAACATTTGGCTGTCACATTTTTCCGTAATGCCTTAACAGTTGTTCGTGCAATCACTTTGCTTCCCAGGGCGGCCTGTATGGCGACTTCAAACATCTGTCTGGGAATCAATTCTTTTAACTTGGATGTGAGTTTTTGCCCCCATTCAAAGGCTTTCTCACGATGCACAATCATGGATAACGCATCCACTGGCTCGCCGTTGATGAGTACATCGAGTTTGACAAGGTCCGATTTGCGCAATCCGATCAGTTCATAATCCAGCGAAGCATAACCGCGGGATATGGATTTTAATTTATCATAAAAATCAAAAATGATTTCCGAAAGAGGCAGTTCATAATGAAGATTGACCCGAGTCGGATCGAGATACGTCGTATTTTTATAAATGCCACGACGATCCTGAGCAAGGGTCATCAAATTGCCAACGTATTCGTTCGGAACGATAATTTGCGCTTCAATGTAGGGCTCTTGTATCGAATCGACCTTACCCATGGGCGGTAACTCCGCCGGACTATTAATCAGGATCGTCTTCCCGTCTTTGGTCGTCACTTCATATTCCACATTGGGAATGGTCGTAATCAGATTTTGCTCATACTCCCGTTCAAGTCGTTCCTGGACTATTTCCATGTGCAACAATCCAAGAAAGCCCACGCGGAAACCGAATCCCAATGCAACTGAACTTTCCGGTTGTATGGTGAGAGCCGAATCGTTGAGCTGGAGGCGATCCAATGCATTGCGCAACTCTTCCAGGTCATCGGCATTGGACGGAAACAGTCCGGAGAAGACCATCGGCTTGGGCTCTTTGAATCCGGGCAGCGGTTCAGTTGCTTGTCTCGATGCAACCGTGATGGTGTCGCCGACTTTCGCATCCTTTAAATTCTTCATACTGGCGATGCAATAGCCGACTTCACCTGCGCGCAGTCGATCTGTTGCATGCCGTTTCAGGCGGAGAAACCCGATCTCATCCACTTCAAATGATTTCCCTGTGGACATAAATTGAATGCGGTCGCCCTTACGAATTTCGCCGTCCACAACACGGATGTAAGTGATGGCACCCCGGTAATAGTCAAATACAGAATCAAAGACCAAGGCACGGGGCGGCGCATCTGTGACGCCACCCGGAGCCGGGATCTTATGAATGATTGCATCAAAAATCGCATCAATGCCCAAACCATCTTTTGCGCTGGCCAACAATATTTCATCTTCATTCACGCCCAGCAGTTCGATGATCTGGTTTTTCACTTCATCCACCCGGGCGCTGGGCAAGTCAATCTTGTTGATGATTGGGATAATATGAAGATCGTTCTCCATGGCGAGATAGATGTTGCTCACGGTTTGTGCCTCAACGCCCTGGGCAGCGTCAACAATCAGCAATGCCCCTTCACAGGCCGCCAGACTTCTGGAGACCTCGTAGGAGAAATCGACATGGCCCGGTGTGTCGATTAAATTGAGGGTATATGTTTCTCTGTCTTTAGCCTTATAGGGCATGGAAATCGCGTGGGCCTTAATTGTAATGCCGCGCTCACGCTCTAAATCCATGTCATCCAGAACCTGGTTCATCATCACTTGAGGAGAGACGGTTCCGGTTGCTTCCAGCATGCGATCGGCCAATGTAGACTTGCCATGATCGATATGGGCAATGATACAAAAATTTCGGATGTTATTTTTTTGCATAGGTTTAAAAGATACGATTTTTGTCCATCAGAGTCAATGAGGAAAAGAAGAGGAAGGAAGTTTACAGTGGGAATGTTGTTTTTTTGTTGCGGGTAATTTACTCTTGAGCATTGGATGTTGACAAAAAACCTCCCGAAGGTTTGAAACTTTCGGGAGGTTAAAATTGGCTCCGGCGGTAGGACTTGAACCTACAACCTAGTGGTTAACAGCCACCCGCTCTGCCGATTGAGCTACGCCGGATTGTGACCGTTAATATAATAAAGATATCGGGAAAGTCAAGATTTTTTTGCCCGTTCCGCTTGACGCTCATTCCGCTTTTTTAGCGCGTGTTTTCCTCGGCGTCATGATTTTGTACAGAACCGGGACGATGACCAGTGTGAGAAAGGGCGAGACCAGCAAGCCGCCGATGATGGTCCAGCCCATGGGCGCCCACATGCTTCCTCCCACAAGAGTCAGGGGCAACAGGCCGCCGATGGTGGTCAGGGTGGTGAGAATGATGGGCACGAAGCGTGTTTCACCGGCCTTCATCAGGGCGGGCACTAATCCGGTCCCTTCTTGCCGCAACTGGTTGGCGTAGTCCGCCAAAATGATGGCATTGTTGACCACAATGCCTACCAGGCTGGTCAGACCGATGAACGCGGTGAACGAGAAGGAGTTGCCTGTGATCAAAAGCGCCAGGATTGATCCGATCACCGCCAGGGGGATGGCCGAGAAGACAATGAGGGGCTGGGTGTACGACCGGAACTGCAGAACCAGAATACCGAAGATGGCGATGATGGCGATGAGAATGGCGCGGCTCATGCCGCCGAACGATTCTTCCTGGCTCTCCAACTCACCGGCCACATAGTAGTGGCATCCCCTGGGCCACTGATAGGTATCGAGACGATCGATGATCCGTCCGGTGATGCGGTTTACAGAGTAGCCGCTTTCGACGTCGGCGGTCACCATGACGCTGCGCTCCATCTGAAAGTGGTTGATACCGACAGGACTTGCCGACAATTCTACCGAAGCAAGCTGACGCAGGGGGATGAGCGATCCGCTGAGAGACGCAACGTGGATCCGGTCGAGATCGGACAACGCCGGTTTGCCATCCAGAGGCAGCCGGACGACAATACCGTAGTTTTTCCCTTCTTGTCACGGTAGTCTGAGACTGTCAGTCCTGTGATGGCAGCCCGGATGGTGCGATCGATTTCCGACAGCGGCACGCCCAGAAGGCTGGCCTTCTCGCGGTTGATGCGGATTTTAAGATCGGATTTCGTGGTGGACAGGGGGTTGACCACGTTAATTGTCCCCTTCTCCTCAGCAATGAAACGCTCCACATCCCCGGCGATCCGTTCAAGCACCTCCATGTTGTCGCCAAGCAGCCGGATGGCCACCGGCGCGTCTACGGGCGGCCCCTGCTCCAGCTCTTTCACTTCGATTTTGGCACCGGGATAGGTTGCGAAACGCTCCCTCAAACTGCTGATGGTGCGTA
>CAZDVF010000275.1:0-4201 GCA_964508725.1 uncultured bacterium
GGCTTTAAGACTCCCGGCGGAGCCGGGGGACCTAAAGTAGGCAGGTATCTGCCATCCAGTTTAGGATCGAGAACCACTAGCTGAACTAGTGGTTTGAAGATTAATCAGAGGCAGTCATCCAATCCATAAAGTCAGCGCGTTTGTTGGGGGATGTATGTGGCATTCTGAAAAAATAATACGAAGATTGAGCCTCAATGTCAATCTGTTTTCCCTCTTCGGCAGTCGTAACGTGTCTGGTTACAGGAATTTAATATATCATTCTTTCGTGAAGGTTTTCTTTTCCACTTGATTTTCTTCTTTGTGGATAGTATTATATAATCTCATAAGTTTTGTGAATTGCTTTTGAAAGGCAGGAGAATTCAGCATGGATGAGACAAAAGAGTTAAAACTGCAAGCTCTTTTAGGCCCCATCGAAGACGAAGTGGAATTCTTTTTTTCCAGCTTCTTTGGATCGTCCTATCCATCCATTTACCGGCATGAGCTGTGCTGGAAACCCCCTACCGATGTGTATGAAACTGACTCACACTTTGTGGTTATCCTGGAGTTGGCTGAAATGAAAGCCGAAGAGGTTTCCATCACATATCAGGACGGTATTCTCCAAATCCGCGGTGTGCGTAAAGCCGCGCCGCCCCGCGAGCGGAGACGGTATCACAAAATGGAGATCAATTACGGTCCTTTCGAACGGCGTATCGCTGTTCTCAGTGACGTGGATATCGGCAATCTGTCAGCAGTTTACAGGGAAGGTTTTCTGGAAATCCGACTGCCCAAAACACAAAATCCCCCAGCCGATTCTGTGTATATCGAAGTGGAATGATGATGATGAATGATCAAGATCACAATGTCCTCCATCAACCTGGTGAATTTGGTGATATTCCCGATATCCCTGAAGAATTGCCGATTTTACCTGTGGGGCACGTCCTGATTTTTCCGTATGTGGTGGCGCCGCTGGTCATTACTGATGAACGAAGAATGGCTATGGTCAATGAAGCCCTGAGTGATCGAAAGATCGTTGGCCTTTACGCCTTAAAAAATTCGGACAATGAACTGAACGTTGACAACCTTTACGACATTGGTACGGCAGCCCTTATTCTGAAGATGTTTCGAATTCCTGATGGCAACATGGGACTCATGATTCAAGGCTTGTCCCGCATTCGGCTTCAAACTCTGACTGAGGCGGATGGGCATCTCAAGGGACGCGTTCAACTGATTCCTGAGGATCGGTCCAAATCCGTCAAGAGTGAAGCGCTGGTCCGAGAGGTGATCGAAGTTTTTCAGCAGATTGTCTCGATCTCGCCCATGTTTCCCGATGAACTGGGCTCTGTGATCTCCAATGTTGAGTATCCGGGACGGCTTGCTGATCTGGTCGCGTCCAATCTCAAGATAGACATTGCGGAGCGACAGGCCATTCTCAGTACCATCCCAGTCGAAGACCGGCTTGTCAAGTTGCTGACCTACCTCAACAAGGAACTGGAACTGCTCAAGCTGGGCACCAAGATCCAGTCTGAAGTGCGCAATAAGCTGGAAGACAGCCAAAAAGAGTATTTCCTCCGCGAGCAGATGAAAGCCATCCAGAAAGAATTGGGCGACAAAGACGAGCGGATAGCGGAGATTGAAGACCTTCAAAAGCAGATTGATAAAGCAAGTATGTCAACAGAGGCCAGAGAAGCGGCTGAGAAAGAACTGGAACGACTGGCCAAAATGCCTCCCCAGGCGGCGGAATACACAGTGTCGCGGACCTATCTTGACTGGCTCATCGGACTGCCCTGGAAAGTGCACACCAAGGACAATATCGACATCGCACAGGCCAAGCAGATTCTCGACGAAGACCATTACAATCTGACGGATGTGAAAGACCGAATTCTCGAATTTCTGGCTGTCCGCAAACTGAAGGAAAGTTCCAAAGGCCCTGTTCTCTGTTTTGTCGGTCCTCCAGGCGTCGGGAAAACGTCACTGGGGCGCTCCATTGCGCGATCGATGGGTCGTGAGTTTATCCGATATTCTTTGGGCGGTATGCGTGATGAAGCGGAAATTCGCGGGCACAGGCGAACGTACATCGGCGCGTTGCCCGGCCGTATTATTCAGGGAATCAAGCGTTCGGGTTCCAACAATCCCGTTTTTATGCTCGACGAGATCGACAAGGTCGGCAGTGATTTCCGTGGTGATCCGGCGTCCGCCCTGCTTGAGGTCCTCGATCCCGAACAGAACAACTCATTCTCGGATCATTACCTTGAGGTTGCTTTCGATCTCTCAAAGGTCATGTTCATCACGACGGCCAATGTTCTCGACACGATTCCGCGGCCGCTTCTTGATCGGATGGAGGTTTTACGGCTTCCCGGCTACATCCTCGAAGACAAGATCGAAATAGCGAGGCAGTACCTGATTCCCCGTCAAAAAGATGAGAATGGATTGAAACGGGGACAGATCCGATTCAATAAAAGGGCAATCCGGAAGATTGTGGAAGACTACACGCGAGAAGCCGGTGTCCGAAATCTTGAGCGCGAGATCGGATCGTGCTGCCGAAAAGTGGCCCGCGCTTATGCCGAGGGTAAGAAAGACAAACGGGTGATCAAGCCGGATACCGTAACCGAGCTTCTGGGTCCAAAAAAGTTCTTTTCTGAAATAGCTCAGCGAAAGGATGATGTGGGTGTGGCCACAGGTCTTGCCTGGACGCCGGTGAGGGGTGTCATTCTTTTTGTTGAGTCGACCATCATGCCAGGCAGCAAAGGTTTGGTTCTCACAGGACAACTGGGCGATGTGATGAAAGAGTCTGCCCAGGCGGCCCTGTCATTTATCCGTTCGCGAACCGAAGAGCTGGGATTAATCCCCGATTTCTTTGAAAAGAAAGATATTCATATTCACATACCTGAGGGCGCGACGCCCAAAGACGGGCCTTCAGCCGGTGTGACTCTTGCCACGGCCATGGTCTCGCTTTTCACCGGACAGCCGGTTCGTCATGACATCGCCATGACCGGTGAAGTCACGCTGCGTGGCAAAGTTCTACCTGTGGGGGGCATTAAAGAGAAGGTGCTGGCTGCACGCCGCGCAGGTATCAACCAGGTTGTTTTACCAAAACAAAACAAGAAAGATCTGGAGGAGATTCCCGAGAATGTTCGTAGCAAGATGACTTTCCATCTTGTAGAATGGCTCAGTGAGGTGTTTGAACTGACGTTGCGTACCAGAGGCCGGAGAAGTCGCAAGAAACTCGAGTCATAAGTCATCATTCTGAAAATATCCAATCTGAACAAGGAGAAGCTGAATGGACAATGTGTTGAAAAATCTGGGGATTGAAGAATTGAATCCGGGTGGATTTAACGGAGCGTGGTTTGCCGATGAAGACGGCGGTGTTTTAAAGTCGGTCTCACCCATTGATGGACAGGTTATCGCCGGTGTGCAACAGGTGTCGCAGGTCGGATACGAGAAGGTCATCACCAAAGCGCACGAGGCGTTCCTCGAATGGCGCATGATCCCTGCGCCCAAACGGGGTGAGATTGTCCGTCAAATCGCTGTGGAGTTACGAAAACATAAAGACGATCTTGGCACACTGGTGTCCTGGGAGATGGGCAAAATCCGTCCCGAAGGTTTGGGTGAAGTCCAGGAGATGATCGACATTGCCGATTTCGCCGTCGGTCTCTCCCGCCAGTTGTATGGGCTCACCATGCACAGCGAGCGCTCTATGCACAGAATGTACGAACAGTGGCATCCCCTGGGCGTTGTCGGTGTGATATCCGCGTTCAATTTCCCTGTTGCTGTTTGGGCCTGGAATACGATGATTGCCCTGGTCTGCGGCGATTCGGTGGTGTGGAAACCCTCAAGTCAGACGCCGCTGGTTGCCATTGCATGCACAAAGATTGCCGATCGCGTACTCAAGGCTAACGGGTGTCCCGATGGTCTGCTCGGATTGATCATCGGCCGTGGTTCTGTCATTGGCAACACTTTTGTCGGGGACACGAAAGTGCCTCTCATCAGTTTCACCGGCAGTACGAATCAGGGTAAAAAGGTCGGTGAAATCGTGGGCAAGCGGCTGGGATCCACTATTCTCGAACTGGGCGGCAACAACGCCATCATCGTATCGCAGCACGGCGACATAGAGATGGCCATCCGAACCATCCTCTTCGGCGCAGTGGGTACAGCAGGGCAGCGTTGCACATCCACCCGGCGTATCATCATTCACGAGTCGATTTTTGACGATGTGATCCAGCGA
>CAZDVF010000276.1:0-4193 GCA_964508725.1 uncultured bacterium
TTCATCCCTACAACATGGTCAAGGATCATCGAACCAGCATCGAGACATCCAGCATCCAAACGGTTATGGATGGAGACATCGACAAGTTTATCAAGGCATACCTGTTGGAATACAGCGACGCAGAGTCTTAACTGCCGAAGCAGAAAGGAATTAACCATTCGATCGACAGTCGCTGAAATTGATCTGTCTGCTATCACAAACAACGTCAGACAGATTCTTGAACACGTTAAACCATCCCGTGTTATGGCCGTGGTCAAGGCTAACGCGTACGGGCACGGCGCCATCCCTGTGGCGAAGACGCTTATCCGGGAGGGTGTGGACTATCTGGCCGTTGCCATTCCCGAAGAAGGTATTACTTTACGCGAGGCGGGTATTAAGACTCCCATTCTGGTTTTCCTCAGCCCGTTGTCACAAGATTGGGATGCGTTTTTTACATACGATCTGGCCTGCACCATTTCTTCACTCGATCATGCAGAAACAGCATCCAGAATCGCTCAATCCAAAGGACATCCACTGACTTGCCACATCAACGTGGATACCGGTATGGGACGGCTGGGCATCGACTTCCGTTCCGCAATTGCACTGATCCAACACATCATTCATTTTCCCGAGATCAGGATCGAAGGCATCTACACGCACTTTTCAACAGCACTGCGAGAAAACGAAATCCAAACAACGAAGCAACTCGAAAGATTCCGCCATGTTTTAGATAAACTCAAACAGGCTGGCATCGAGATTCCCCTGCGTCACGCAGCCGGCAGCACCAATGCCATTGATCTGCCTGAAGCTGTCTTCAATATGGTACGTCCTGGCCTCATCCTGTACGGATATCACCCCGATTCCGAGACTGCAAATCAAATCGACCTTAAACCATCCATGTCACTGAAAACCCAGGTCAGCTTCTTGAAATCCCTTCCCTGCGGTTCGAGCATCGGGTACGGTTGTACATACATCACGAAAGAAGAGACGACCATCGCTGTGCTGCCTGTCGGATACGCTGATGGATTTTCTCGCAGATTGTCCAATCGTGGGCAGGTCTGGATCAGGGGCAAGGCATATCCCATTATCGGCGTTGTCTGCATGGATATGATCATGATCGATGTTGGACAGAAGCCCACGGTTCAAGTGGGTGATCAAGCAGTCCTGTTCGGCAGTGATGGCATGAGTCTTTCCGATTATTGTCAGAGTCTGGAGATGATTCCCTACGAAGTGATTTGTGGTATTACCAACAGGGTGCCCCGGGTCTACACCGGTTTTACCGATAAAGAGGTAAAGGAGATGAACACGTGGATCCAATGAACGACCTGCGACAGCAGCGTCTTGAGAAATTGCATAAAATTACCGAACTGGGAATTGTACCCTATCCGTATCATTTTCCGCGAACACATCTTGCGTGCGATGTTTTAGAAAGATATGATGAGAATGCAAAAAACGAGATGGTCGTCGCAGTCGCAGGGCGTCTCATGTCCCTCAGGCGTATGGGTAAAGCCACATTTGCGCATCTGATGGACCGGTCCGGACGCATTCAGATTTACGCAAAAATGGATCAAGTGGGAGAGGAAGCTTACGCTCTGTTCCGGCTTCTGGACATCGGCGATCACATTGGCGTCCGCGGATCCGTGTTTAAAACACGAACCGGCGAGATTACTGTCGTCGCTTCCGAACTGGTTTTACTGTCCAAATCACTTAGACCGTTGCCCATTGTTAAAGAGAAGATCGAAGACGATGAACGTGTCGTGTATGATGCGTTTGCAGACAAGGAGCTGAGATATCGCCAGCGATACGTTGACCTGGTCGTCAACACGGAGGTTCGTGAACTGTTCATCCAGCGCTCGCAGATCGTATCGGCCATGCGACGATATCTCGAGGATCGGGGCTATATTGAAGTGGAAACACCGGCGCTTCAGCCGCTATACGGCGGCGCGTTTGCCCGTCCCTTTGTCACGCATCACAATGCGTTGGATATGCCGTTGTATCTTCGTATTGCTGATGAGCTCTATCTCAAGCGTCTCATCGTCGGGGGATTTGAGGGCGTTTTCGAAATCGCTAAAGACTTCCGTAACGAGGGCATGGACCGAGATCACAATCCTGAATTCACCATGATGGAGTTGTACGTTGCATACAAGGACTACACATTTATCATGGAATTAGTGGAGGAGATGGTCAGTAAAATCGCTCAGGATGTGATTGGAGCCAACTCTGTACCATATCGCGGCGAGACGATCAATCTGAAGCCTCCCTGGACGCGCATGACCTACTTTGAGGCTATCCAAACCTACAGCGGATACGATTGCTATCAGAAGTCGACAGACGAACTCAATCATATTCTCAGGGATTGTGGCATTGAACTCGAGGAGTCGGCTGATCGTGGCAAAGTCTTTAATGCTTTGTTTGACCATTTTGTAGAATCTCAACTTTTTCAACCGATATTCATCACCGATTTTCCTATTGAGATTTCACCGCTAGCCAAGAAACACCGTTCCAAGGCAGGATTGGTTGAGCGATTTGAGGGTTTTATCGGAGGCAAGGAACTGTGCAACGCTTTCAGCGAATTAAATGATCCTTTGGATCAGCGGGAGCGTTTTGAAGCCCAGGCGTGTTTGAAAGCCGATGGGGATGATGAAGCCATGATTATCGACGAAGATTATCTTCGCGCCATGGAATACGGTATGCCACCCATGGGCGGACTGGGAATCGGCATCGACCGGCTGATTATGATTCTGACTGACGCTCCATCAATCCGGGATGTTATCCTTTTCCCGCACATGCGGCCAGAAGCAGGAGAACCGCCGGTATCCGACACAGTGTGAAGTATTCGACGAAATATCCTTCAGTCACGATTGCCAAGATATTGAGATCACCATGAGAATACCTTATGAACTCTACATTGCGCAACGTTACCTGAAAACCCGTCAGAGAACAGGCTTCATCAATCTGATTACGTATATCACGATTCTGGGTGTTACCATCGGTGTGGCGGCATTGATCATTGTACTGTCGGTCATGAACGGATTTGAGTCGGAAGTCCGCTCCCGCATTATTGGTTTCGATTCTCACATCCGCCTGCGGACGTATCACAACGATGGCTTGTCGAATCCGGACAGTATCATGGAGCAAATTGCCGACATCCCGCACATTGTCGGCATGTCTCCCTACATCCTCGAAAATGCCATGATCAGGGCAGGAGACTATGCTGAGGGTATCGTTGTTCGCGGCGCTGATCCGGAAACGGTCCGTGATGTCTCCAATCTGGCGGATAACATCTTCTATGGTGAGCTTGAACTTGGCCGGGTCAAGGGAGATGATGACTATCAGGGACCAGGCATCATCATCGGGCGCTATCTGGCTGACAATCTCCTGACCGATGTGGGCGATCGCGTGTTTGTCATGAGTCCCAAGGGTATGCGATCGATTTTCCAGCAGCCTGCCGTGAAACAGTTCATCGTCACCGGAATCTTTGACACCGGCATGTATGAATACGATAACGCCTACGTTTATATCTCACTCGAATCAGCGCAGGATCTTTTTCGCATGGGCAAGCAGGTTTCCGGCATCGAGATCCGCTTAAATGATCTTTACAAGGCTAAACAGGTGGTTAAAAACATCGAAGATAGACTGGAATTTCCGTATCATGCCCTATCCTGGTTTCAGATGCGCCAGAACCTCTTCTCCTGGATGCAGATGGAAAAGTGGGCCATGTTTATTGTCCTCAGTCTGATCATTCTCGTCGCGGCGTTCAACATCATTTCGACCCTCATCATGGTGGTGATGGAGAAAACCAAAGAGATCGGAATCCTGAAATCAATGGGCGCGACGTCACGCAGCATCACGCGGATTTTTCTTTACGAGGGGGCAGTTGTCGGTTTGGTTGGCACAATTTTCGGATTTGTTATCGGATACGGTCTCTGTTGGGGGCAGCTCAAGTATCATTTCTTTTCGCTGCCCGGTGACGTCTATTTTATTAATTTTCTGCCCGTTAAAATGCAGAGCCTTGATTTTATCCTCATTGGTGTGGCGTCTGTGTTGATCTGTCTGATTTCCGCGACCTATCCAGCACGAAAAGCGGCAAAACTTGACCCTGTTACGGCCATCCGGTATCAGTAGGGAGGGGGATTGAAACCAAAACGGACATTGCTCGAAGCCCGGTCCATCCACAAATCGTTTCCCATGGGGAAATCTCAGTTCCTGCATGT
>CAZDVF010000277.1:0-4139 GCA_964508725.1 uncultured bacterium
GCCAAACTGTCAATACCGGTAGAGAAGACGGATGTCGGACGCAGACGACAAAAAACGGATCGCGTCAAGGCGCGAACCTGCGGAAGCACCGCGATGGACACAACCATTACACCGGAGAGATGTCGGAATCCGGCACGTTCCAGAACCTCGGCTGCACGGATTATCGGGATCTTCATGGTCATCAGACGGATACCTGTCAGCAGAATGATGCTTCTGTGGGCCATGGCTACATTCATCCGGAATACGTCGGGAGCAAACAGCAAACCACCGAACGCCGCAGTCCGTTCACCGATGACCAAAGGTGCCCCAAGAATCAGGATGAGAAGAAACCCAGCGAAACGCCACCGTAAAAGCGGACGAAATACACGGACATCTATCGCCAGAGCGAGACACCAGGCCAGGGGTGCGATGATCCACTGATTCTCAAACGTGACACATAACGCCAGAGAAACGAGGACGACCGAAATCACCAACGTCCATTTCATGGTTCAATCTCCCTGCCGTTCTGGAAAAAGTTAAGCCGTAACGCGATCCTGCGCGGCAAGATCCAACCCAGCCATCCCGCTGCCAGCCCGAGAAGGACGTGCAGTCCAACATATCCTGCGACAATCCAGATCAGGTTGTTGGGCGGAATGCGGAGAAACTCGGCGAAGCGCCGGATGGATTCGAGGTAAATCGTGTAGATGTCCGCCCCGAAAAGGATTCCTTGCGACAGAAGTGGATGCAACGCTGTGTATGTGACGACAAAAACACCGGACAAAAGACAGCCCGGCGCGTTCAAACCGACCACCGCCACAACGAGCTCAGCAATGGCAGCCTCAATAAGAATAGCGAGAAACGGACTGGCGATCACCGTTCCGATAGAAAATATTTTAAGGATGCCGGCCACAGCGCCCATCAACAACATGGTGCCCCGCGTACTGACAAAACGCCGACCTGTCAGCATAATCACCACAGCAACCGCGCTGAGCACGGCGCCGGACATGGGCACGCGAAAACCCTTGAGCGTCGCGCCCAGGGTAATTTCCACCAAACCCCAGAAAGCGCCAAACACGCCAATGCGGGCCGCGTCCCTACGCGTCATGGCGCTCATCTCTTAGGGACGACGTACTGGCTTCAAACAAATCCTGTCGCGTATTGATGTTAAGAAAAAATGCGGGATCGTACGTCTGCATTATTTCGGGGATGTTGATCCGGATGGCGCGCAGTCCATCAAGCGCCGTGATTGGTGATGTCTGACCCCTCTCCAACATTTTTCGAAGAAACGGTTCAACCGAACGGGACCACAGGCTGACCAGCGGTTCCAATCCGGTGTGAGATACAGCTGCAACAGGATCTGTATCCGTGCGATGAGATGCCAGAATCCGATAGATGTCGGGACACATCTGCGGCATGTCACAGGGCAAAATGGCAACCCACGGCGTCACTGCTTTGGCCAATGCGGTGTGGATGCCACACAGCGGTCCGTTTCCGGGTAGAATGTCCGGAAAGATTGGGATATTATCCGTTAAAATCGTCTCATCAATAGAGCCGATGATCACAATCCGGTCGCTGAGGCGGCGTGCAACGGACAGAGCATGTTCCAGGAGCGAACAACCGCCCAGTCTGGCAGCGGTTTTCTGCGTGCCGAATCGCCGGCTTTGTCCTCCGGCAAGTATGGCCACTGTCATATCGGTCAAGGATTTCATGCTGATCCTGCCGGAATGCACCGTATCGGTCGAGTTGGATTCAGATATACCGGATTGATTCCAATATAATCAAACCTTGTGCCGGAATCAACGGTATTGTTCCGGCTGTCCGCCGGAGATATATTTCCCCAAGAAGATCGGCCGATCACTCAATCGGTTGGAGATCAGACTGCAGGGCGAACAGGGCAATACCTGCTGCGACGGATGCATTCAGCGAATTGATCCGTCCCTTCTGATGGATTGAAACAATATAATCTGCCGTGTTGAGGATATATTGCCCGACGGATCGATCTTCTCCCCCGATCACTAAAAGAATCTTTCCCTTTAACTCCACACCAACCGCACGGACATCCACGGTTCCGCTCGCATCAAGCGCCACAACCTGGTATCCCCTCTCGTGTGCAGTGCGGACGTACGTGTTCGCAGAAGCATCCTTGGCAATGTCAAGAAACTCCGTTGCGCCGGCCGACACTTTGACGATGGACGGATAGATGTCTGGAACGCCTTTCTTGGATAACAGGACAGACGTGTAACCGAAAATTTCAGCGCTGCGCAGAATCGCTCCCACGTTGTGGGGATCTTCCACATTGTCAAGAAGAAGGATGCGCGGTTTTCCCCACAGGACGTCCGACGATTGATAGGGGTACGGTTTCGCTTTCAAAACAACGCCCTGATGATCCTTGTTGCCCGACA
The DNA here is from genome assembly GCA_964508725.1 of uncultured bacterium. GTDB lineage: Bacteria > Zhuqueibacterota > QNDG01 > QNDG01 > DSAB01 > CAZDVF01. The sequence goes on from CAZDVF010000277.1 coordinate 2,382, forward strand.
AATCCGTGACGCGCTGCTTATCCACCCACTGGATGGGGATTTTCATCCTCTCCAGGTACCGAGCGAGCTTGCGGATCCGCGGCTGACTTTGAACGGTCTTGTTCAAATAGGCTTCATAGATGCGGCGCTTCCCTGCGCGGACAACTTCAAATGCAGGATTGATTCCATAAATGTATTCTCGGCTCGGTGGGGCCATTTATATTCTCCGAAGAGGAGTCGTGTAATTGACACGGAGTCCGAATTTACCGACAATTATGTGGAACAGGTCATGTTATACTTTTTACGATCGGTTTGATTGAAGCTCCCCTGCCACGGGGAATGCGCTCGCTGGCAGATTCAACCTTCCACTTTATGTAGACCTCTCCGCCTTTTTTGCCTTTTTCTCCTGCCGTTTTTCTTTGATTGATTTTGCCGATTTCTTTTTGACTTCTTTTTTCGCTTCTCGACTCTTTCCCATGACATCCTCCTATACCGTCATTTGACGGAATGGTTTGCACATACTCTCGCTTAAGTAGATAAAACCTGTTTATCCCCTCGACAAAAAAGAGTAATCCAAAGACGTCTGCGCATATTGACACCGAACAATACCTATGTGTTGGATGTCTTGATCTGGCTGAACAGACCGCCGACACCAATGATGCACATAATCCCTGCCTGGATCGCTGTCTTGACAGTCAGTTCGCCCTGTGTCGAAACGACAAAGTAGAGTATAGCCGCTGCTCCGACAACGAATGCTCCGTACACAATCGTCATCACACGACGGGCACGAGTGCGAGTCGTGGGCGAATCCACTCCGAAAAATCGGTTGTACAATCCGAGGGTCAGCATCGTACCTACACCGAGAATCGCAAAAACCAGCCAGAAGAGACGAACCGCACCAGCTGCGCCAGCCTGACCGCGCAAAGGCACGAGTATGGCCCTGTACATCTCGCCGCCGACGTTGGAGCCGACCAGCGATCCGATCACACCATAAAGGAAGGCATACCCCATGTAGGTGGCCTTGCTCTCTTGCGGGGCGACAGTGCCGATGTAGCTGTAATATTTCGGATGCGTCGTCATCTCGCCGATGGAAAAGACAAAAATGCCTGCGATGAAAATCCAGACGCTCTGTGACAGACTGAGACAGAGGAAGCCAAGCGAACCGATAAAAATGCCTCCCATCATGGTGGGCAGGGCTTTCAGATTTTTGACAATCCGGCTGACAACAATCTGGAGTAAAACAATGGCTCCTGCATTGATCACCGTGACGTGCTGCGCGTCCAGGTGGAACGTGATGCCGATTCGTGCAAATGCATTATTGACCGGCGCCGGATCGATGAAATCGCGAAGGTACCAGAGAATCGATCCGAAATTCTGAAAGTAGAGAATCCAGAAACAGGAGTAGACAAAAATCAGCAGCATGAACCGGGCGTCCGAGAGCACAAGGCCTGCATCGGTCAGGACCTTCTTCAGTTTCTTCGTGCTCTCCGGTTTTGGTGGATCGCGGTAGAGGAAAATGGTTGGCAGCAGCATAAAGGCGCAGTAAAGTGAACTGGCGATGAACACGTACCGCCACGAAAATCCGCGCAGGTAACCCGCTACCAGAGGCGCAATAAGCGCGCCAAGATTGATCATCCAGTAGTAGACGCCGAATCCGAATCCGGATGTTTTCTCATCCGTGGTGCGCGCCACCGTTCCGGTGATAATCGGCTTGAAAAGACCCGATCCCGTGGCCATCACCAGCAGCGCCGTAAAGATTACCCAGTAGCCTGTCACCTG
>CAZDVF010000278.1:0-4138 GCA_964508725.1 uncultured bacterium
ATTGTTTTCCGCGGCGTGTAATCCTGTCGTGAACGACTTTACCGATCCGGATATTTGATCCCCCGACATCCACACCGATGATCGTATTTTGCGCCATACATTTCTCCTGCTAAGATAAAAAAATCTTTTTATTTTACAAGGTGTTTATCTGATTGAATGCCGCCAGAGGCCATACCTTCAGCAAGTTAACGGGCAAGCAAAACTACCTGCAGGCAGATTTACGGCAGAATCCTTCATTCCGTCATGCTTTGAGTGGATTCTTGCGCGTTGTACTCAGTGTCGCGTTCTGGATCAGCGGTTTGGCCCAGAGACCGATGCTGAGAATGTATCCAAGAGTAATGTAGAGAAAAAGCATGCCGAACCGGAGTCCACCGAACAGGTCTGACAGCGCTCCCACAATGAGGGGGACGATGGCTCCACCGATAATGCCGGTGCAGAGAATACCGGAAAAGGGTCCATGATGCTCCGATATGGAATTGAGTGCCAGAGAAAATATGACGGACCACATGACTGAAGCGAAAAATCCCACCATCATAAACGCGATACGTGAAACCTGCGCGTTGCCCGTCAGGGCCACGGTGAGCGATGCCATGGCGCATGTTGAGAATACTACAAGCACGCGGCGACTGTCAAACAATTTGAGGACGATCAGTCCGAGAACGCATCCGATGGTCAGAAGTCCCCAGAACCACGAGACGACGTTCGCGCCGGCGATTTGCGGATCGAGACCGTGATAGTCGGCGAGGAACTGGGAGATCCAGTTGGCCACGCCCTGTTCAGTGCCTACGTAGGCGAAAATTCCCCCGAAAAAGAGGTAGACGTATTTATTGCGAATCAGCGGAGAATACGAGGCCCACGTGCCGGCTTGTTCGTCCTCTTTGCGTACCACTTCGGGAAGTCGAATCAGACTGATCAGGACGACCATACCCAGAGTCACGGCTGCAAAAATCCAGTATAAAGAAACCCACGATATATCTTCAGGCGTGATTTTCGACAGGATGTTGAGCAGTAGACCGCCACTGCCGGTATATCCGGAGAGATGGGTGACAAGATAGGAGTAGAGCATAGGACCCAGGTACGATGCGCCGCCAAAAAAGAGCTGGGCTATCACAGAATTGAACGCAAAGTGCTCTTCGCCTCCGGCCGCGCGCAAGAGCGGATTGATTGTGACCTGTAGCATCGCCATGCCCGCGCCGATCATGAAAAGGGAGGCTAGGTAGATCGGGAAATTGGGAATCAATACGAAAAGGAGCGCTGCGGCGCAAGCAAGTGCGAATGGAATGAGCATCATTCGTTTTTCGCGCAACCGCTCGACCAGCATCCCGGATGGGATGGACAGCACGCCGTAAGCGATGAAGAAGGCGAATGGCAACAGGCCGGCAGCCGTGTTGCTGAGAACGAAAGTCCGCTTGGCCTCGGGTATAAGGGGATTGATCATGTTGGTCAAGAACGAGATAACCGAGAAAATAATGAAGATGAGTAAAACGATGAACAGATTGCGTTTCATATCGTGCGTCCCATAATAGATATGATGAAATGAATCTGTGATGACTATTTCATGTTCCAACCAGTTAAACGGAAAGCTGGCTCACTGCCATCCAGATCGGCCAGATCGAAGCGGGCGCGGATGACGCGCGTCTCACCGGGCAGGAGCGAGATGTCGTTGTCCTCCCACAGAATCGGCAGCACTGACTGTCCATTCATTTTCTGGTAGACATTCAGTTCGAGAAAAAACGCGATGCGGCCCGATGGATTTTGCAGTGTCACGATAATCTCGCGCTGGTCTCCGGCATCCACCCACTGATGTGATGCAATGACTTCAGCTTTTGGCAGCATGTTCAGCGCTGTAAAATCGGCGAACGCCGTGTTGGGCGTCCAGTGCCACTGAGTTTTGGCAAAGTCGAGGGCGTCCTCTTTGGTCGAAAGCCAGTAGAAGTTGCGGGCGATAGGTTCCCTGTCAGCGTCGATCAGCCTGAGATCCAGAAAATAAGTCGCAGACAAATTCGGCAGATCGGGCATTTCCATCATCCGCTCGGAGGTGTTTCCGTCCAAATCAAAACGCATATTCTTTCTGAAGACTTCATGCGAGTCGATGTCGAAAATACGCATCTCTGCGTTCAGACCGGTCCGATTCTCCAGGTCGCTGCTTACTGCATAGATGTTCTGATCCCCATAATTGTAAATCAGGGTGACAGGTTGGCAAGCCACACGCGTTCCGTAAAATGCGCCGTTGGGCATGAGATACCAGTCATAGAGCTGCCAAAACATAGCCGGCCAAGCGGAGTTGAGCATCCACTGGATGAGACCGGTGGCGTTGTGCTTGCGGAGTGTGAACGCTTCGAACATCGCGCGCATGGCTTCATAATTGGCCGCTTGGGCTTTGAAGGCAAATTCATCGACGTTCTGAGCGGGTCCGTACCGGGCGTTAAAGGCTGTCAGATACTTGTCCAGATTGTCAAATTCGTTGCGGCAGCAGTGATAATTCCAATCGGCGTTGACGGGCCAGAGGCTTTCGGCGGGAAGCATCCGCTTCAGGCTCTCAATCGGCGGCGGCTGCGCTCCGGGTCCGGTCTCGGTGTTGAATCCGAAGGCGCCGCCGCGGTCTGTATCCAGCGTCCAGTAATTGGGCGTGACGTAGGCATAGGGCCCGCTCATCTTGACGCCGGTGGGTCCGCTCACATCACTAGTCGTCCACGAGCAGGCTGCCAGGGCCGGGCGTGTCGGATCGATATTGTCCAGCAGGGCGCGATAGCGGCGCTCCAATTCAGGACGCGGCAGCATGTCGCTGCCCAGTACCCAGACGAAGACGGAAGGATGGTTGCGCAGCCAGAGGACCTGATCCTCCAGATACCTAACGGCCAGGTCCATCTGATCCTGAGTGCGGATGCCGCCGTACCGATCCACGGGTCTCCGCAGATAGCCTTCCCACTCCCAGTGGCAGCTCCAGCCGGGCATGATGAGGATGCCCATTTGGTCCGCAAGATCGTATAATATTTGACTCGATCCCCAAAAACCCTCAAGACGGATTGTGTTCAAGTTCATGTGCCTGACGTACCGAATCTGGGCTTCGATCTTTTTCTCATCGTCGGCAAGCATCAGATCGTCGACCCAGCCCCCGCCGCGGATCAGTACTTTCTGTCCGTTTATTTTATACCCTCGGTGTCCCTTATCGTTGAGATAATCCTCCACTTTTCGGATACCGAACGTCAGATCCTGTGTGTCGCTTGTTAGACCGTCCATTGTCACGCGCAGAGAAAGTGTATACAGGTTCGGGTCGCCCATGCCGTTGGGCCACCAGAGCCGGGGATGCACCAACCGCAGCGCTGGGTCACTAGTGGCGTCGAAGATGACTGTCCGGATCTCGCCCGGCTCGAGGGTCAGGTCCCGACGAAGCAAACAATCTTCCAGATCGATCTCCACCGTGCAACTGGCCGGTTTGTCCGTTCGGTTGACCAGGTCCGCCGAAATAGTGAGGACAGCGCTGTCCAGGGTTTCTGTGTCCACGTCTGTCCGAACAACCGGATGCTCCAGCGAAATCCCGCCTGACAGACGCAGCCTGACTTCACGCCAGAGACCCATATTTTCGTCTGGTGGTCTTGGATTCCAGTCCACAAAACCGATGGTCAGGTCGCCAGGCTGCGGCGGATGGACCAACACGGCGAGCACGTTCTCGCCAGCACAGACACGACCGGTGAGGTCCAGCTCGAACATGCGGAATGCGCCGAACAGAGTATCTGCCGATGCGACCTGTCGGCCATTGAGCCACACGTCGGCGCTGTAGTTAACGCCCTCAAAAATGAGGCGGATATGCCGAAACATGTCCTCATCTTTCAACTGGAAAGTGGTCCGATACCACCACGGGACGCGGAAAGGCTCCACTGCGATTGATTCCATATTGCGTCCGAAGTAAGGATCCGCATACGTGCCGTTTTTCACCAGCGCGGCCAGCACTGTGGATGGAACGCTTGACGGAGTCCATCCTTCTGCGTTACACCCCGATGTTGAGATCACGTCCCCGCCCGCTAAAGCCTTTTCCGACGACCTGATCCGCCAATCTTGGCGCAGCACCATCTCCCGGACGGATTGATTGATCTTCAAACCACTGGCTCTGCCAGTGGTTCTCGATCCTAAACTGGTC
>CAZDVF010000279.1:0-4137 GCA_964508725.1 uncultured bacterium
ATCGATCCTGTCATCCTGGAGAAAGAACGAATTTCCAGAGAGCGGAAGACATTGAGAGAGATCGTCCAATGGAAAACTTTGTAGAAAGAAAATCCAACACAATTCATAAGGAGAACAGTTATGTGTGACGAAAACACATATCAAGAAGATCATCACCATCACGTGCACATCCCGCGCATCGGCGAACCGGCGCCTCAGTTTGAGATCGTTACCACCATGGGCACGCTCAAGCTGGAGGATTTCAAGGGAAGCTGGCTGATCCTTTTCTCGCATCCTGCCGACTTTACTCCGGTCTGCACAACCGAGTTCATCGCATTCGCGAAGCTGCATCCCAAGCTCCGCGAAATGAATTGCGAGTTGATGGGCCTGTCCATCGACAGCGTCTATTCGCACATTGCCTGGGTGCGGAATATCGAACAGCAGCTGAAGCAGAAAATCACCTTCCCGGTTATCGCCGACCTGAACAAAGAGGTGGCGACACTCTACGGTATGATCATGCCCAGCGAGAGTTCGACAGAGACATCCCGTTGCGTTTTCGTGATTGATGACAAGCAGATTATTCGGGCCATTATTTACTATCCGCTTACCACGGGGCGCAACATGGATGAAATCCTCCGCCTGCTGCAAGCTCTGCAAACCACGGACAAGCACGGTGTGGCCACGCCGGCCAACTGGAAACCCGGTCAGAAGGTGATCGTGCCGCCGCCCAAGACACAGGAGATGGCAGAGCAGCGTGTTGCGGACAAATCCGTCCAGTGCAAGGACTGGTACTTCTGTAAAAAGAATTTGTAAAGCTGGAGGATCGCGACATGGCGTGTGTCAATCCTGACGGGACGTTGAGCCCGTCTGCGAAGCAGTTGCTGGGAATTCTGGAATCGCCGCTGGCTCCAGAAGCCATTGCGCAAGAGGTGGGCCAGCCTCTATTCAAGGTCCGCAGCAGTCTGCGCGAGATGGCGGATGCTGGGCTGATCGCCGAACAAAACGGCAGTTTCCAGGTGACAGATGCGGGACGGAAGGCGATCTGAGCGTTGTTTCCTCTTGCCGACATTTCAGGCGTCTGGACAGTTGAATCTGTCAGCGAGCGCATTCACTCTGGCTTGCCCGACCAAGGCGGGCTTGCCGTGCCTGCGGCAGGCAGGCGGCGGGGAGCTTAAAAACAAACCCGTTTATTTCGCTGGAACAGGGGCATGATGCCGTGTCCGTTCGGCCATGCAGGACTCTATCCCAAGATCGTTGCAACGGTCCGATCTGGTACAGAGGAGATTCGCTTTTCGCAGTTGGGCATTCATCTGATTCGCAAGCATGGATTTTTCGGCGGCAAGGGGAGCGTGTTTCGGGTGGAGCCGGAAAAGCTTGTTCGAATTTTTGGATAGAAAAGCTGAGAAATTGACGTTCCCAATTGTTAAAAATGGAGAGGGAGAGGCTGATTATGAAACGGTTTCATATCATCATCACGGTTTTGGTTCTGTTTGCATCCGTTATTTTGGCGCAAGATACCATCCGCGGAACCTACACCTACACATTCGGCGACAGCGAAAGTCTGGTGGATGCGCGTAAGACTTGCAAAGACCTGGCATTGCGAGAGGCCATCGAGTCGTACGCGCTTTTTGTGGAGTCGTGTTCCGAAGTTGAGAACTTTGAAGTAAAAGAGGACGTTATAACGTCCATTGCCGCCGGTGTGCTGAAAAACGTGACGATCGTGGACCAGCAGGAAGAGGGGCGGACCATCATTTTGACTGTGGAGGCCACTGTCGAACCGGAGGAAGTGAGTCAGCTTCTGGAGGAAGCGAAAGCCGCACACGTTGTGGACGCCGCTCCGGATGCAGAGCGTGCGCTACCCACAGAAGAGGCGACATCCAAATCGGAATCTGCCTCGCGCTTGTATCGTGTCCTCGGTGAGTATGAGAAGCGCATGCAGACCACCGAAGACGCATGGAACAGCAAGCGGTTCGATGTGGCTGCCGCGCAGATCAGAGAAGTAAAAAAACTGCTGGATGACAGCAGGCCAGATGCCGGACATCCCTTTGTATCGCTTCTGTTCAATGCGGCGTCAACACATTTGGCGCTCCTGGGCGATCTGTTTCGAGCGGTACGTCTGGAAGGGGAGAACAAGCCAGTCCAGGCGCGCATTGCGCGGCGACAAGCCCGGCAAAAGGCCGACAACCTCCGCGGCCAGATTGTCCAGCTGGAAAAGATGGATTCTCTCACAGACCGGCAGATCCTTCTCAGGACCAAGGCCCTGTCCCGCTTCCGGCGAGCGCTTCTTCTGGTTCTGGCCAGGCGTTCACGGTGAGAACACGAGACCGATTCTTTCGTATTTTAAACCACTGTCAGTTTAATTGCAATTCTATCCGGGGTGTCCTGGCGACAGATGCAATAGACCGCCTGTGCCAGACTGTCCCGCTTCAACATAAACAATTGGAGGAATCATGCGTCACACACTTTTCTTCGGTATTTTGGGAATCCTGCTGTCCTGTGCATCACCAAAAGATGCGCTGGTGGATTTGCTTCCCGACAGCGGATTCCGCGATGGGTGGTTGCGCCAGGATGTTGCGATACATTATCTGCCAGAGACGCTGTATGAATACATCAACGGTGAGGCCGAGCTCTACCATTCCTACGGCTTTAATAAGCTGGTGACCCAATCCTATGTATTCCAGGATGACAACGAACTTTCGTTCATCGTGGATATTTATGACATGGGTACGCCACTCATGGCTTTTGGACTGCACTCCAATTATCGGCATCCCAGCTATGTGTTTGCCCAAATCGGGACTGAAGCTGTTGTATCTGAATACGACCTCCGCTTTGTGCAGGGGCGGTATGTGATCGAACTGAAAGGTGCTGACAATCTGCCGCAGATCCGCGAGGCCATGATCGCTGCAGCGCGGAACATTGCTGGCCGTATTCCGGATCTTGCTGAATTTCCTGATGTGTTGCAGCTTTTGCCGACCGAGGGACAGGAACCAAAAACCCTCCGCTACGCATCCAAAGAAATGCTAAATCAGAGTTTTCTGCCCGGAGGCCTGGAGGCGTCGTACACAGTGAACGGAAAGACGGTTCTCGGATTTGTTGTGATTTTCCCAGATACTGTTACTGCCGCACAGGGACTGGACGCGCTTCAAACCTTTCATGCTGAGAACGGTGATGTGGATGTGACACCCGAAGGAGCAGAGGAAACTCTTTTCGGTGTTCAAACCGATTACCACGGGATAACGCTCGCGGCTCAGGAGGGGCGTTACCTGGCAGGCGTACAGGATTTTGAGAATGTGTATGAGGCAGGTGTGCTGCTTAATTTGATCCGTGAAGCTGTCCGTAATGCAGATGAGTAACAATCATGACAAAAAGGATTAATCCGGGATGAATACACGAGAAGGATTGAAAAAGTCCCACCGTCAAAGGGACGACCTGACAGGCGAATACCGGTGGGGAGACGCGGGTCAGGGCGTTTTGCTTGCTCTTTTCCTGGTTGTATGGATTGCAGATTCCGTCATTTTTCACTGGGCCACGTTTCCGGCCGTCTGGATTCCGCCTGTTTTCCGCATTGTCCTTGCGCTCTGTATTTATATTTTTGCAGGATATTTTGCAATACAGGCGCACAATATTGTCTTCAAAACGGAACGGGCCGAACCCCGCGTCATCCGAGAAGGGATTTTTCGTGTGGTTCGGCATCCCATATATCTGGGAGCCATCCTGTTTTATCTGGGCGCAATCGTGCTCACAGCGTCTGTTGCGTCGTTTGTCCTCTGGATCGGCATCGTGTTGTTTTATCACATGATCGCCCGTTACGAAGAGGGATTGTTGCGTGATCGCTTCGGCTCGGATTACGCTGCGTATCAATCAGACGTCCCCATGTGGATTCCACGAATCGGGTCTGCCAAGAACATCGTTGGATGATGAAGTCACCTCTACGGATTTGGATCCCTCCGAACAGTCCTATTTTCTTCAATCGGATGATTGCATTAGTATAACTTTCCGCATAGAATATCTCTCACATTTTCCTCTTGCACATACTGAAAAAGGGTGTGTGGGGCCTTGGTGTATTAAATAAAGGAATTTGAGGCATCTCTTTAATCGGAAATGCTTTTACATTAAAAACTGAGGCTCAGATTGAAAAATGGCAAAATCCGAAGGGTG
>CAZDVF010000280.1:0-4114 GCA_964508725.1 uncultured bacterium
GCTTTCTCGTTATCGCCGATCTCACTGTAGTCAAAAGCCAGATTGTTCAATGCATCGTGGAGAAGGGTCGACCCGGAGTAGGAGGCGCGGATCAACTCGTAGGCTCGGATGGCTGATGCATAATCTTGTATTTTTTCGTAAGCTTGCGCCGCATTGAAAAGGGCCCGGTCTGCAAATTCAACAGTGGAGACTTCGAGAGCCAGACGATAGAATTCATTTCCTGCTGTTGAAAACTCTCCTTGATCGGCATGGGTCTGGGCCCTCAAGAAAATGGCTTCAGCAAGTCGCTGGCGAGCCTTCTCCTTCATGTCATCAGAGGCACTCCCACTTATAATCCGCTTGGCTAAGATTTCGGCGCTGCTGTAGTCTTTCTTTCCCATGTATGTTTCAAGAATGGAGTATTGCACATTCTGGATTTGTTCGCTGTCGGGAAAATGCTGCACCAGTGTTCTAAAATATTTCAACGCCTCAGAAAACTGATTATGGGTATAATAAAGCGCGCCGGCATTGGCCAGAACCATTGGCGTGTTTGCTTCAAAAGGGAAAAGCTTGAGATAATTATCATAGGCCATAGCCAGCAGATTTTCTGCAGATGTCAATGGAATAGAATTCTCGTTTCCCTCCAAAACCTGCAAAGCCGGTGATGCTGTGGTCTGGCGTCGTTCACGCTGAACCAGCGAATCGGCCACCACGATGGCGTTTTCGGCTGCATCCTGAATGGTCGATAAGCCCTTCTCGCGTGCAAATTGTTCATACTCGCGGGTATTGTAGACCATACTAATAGTAAGATACTCCTCCAGCGCTTCCCGGTACTCCTGCAGTTTGGTGTCGAGAATCAGAGCCATGTTCCACCGGATCATGTAGGCGTACAGATCTTCGGGAAAAGCGTCGAGGTAAGACCGGGCCATCTCAGTGGTCCGTCGGTAATCGGATGGGTTGCCACTCTCTTCTGCCTGTTTGACCAGGCTGCTGATGTTCTCTCTGAGCGCCTGCTCTGCAATACGATACGCCGTCAGTTTGGCTTTCTCGTCACGCGTTCTGTTCCACCAGGGGCCATCGGCACGATAGGTCTCGAAGAGCCTTTGACGTGCGTTATACACCTCTCTTGAAGCGTTGAGGACAGCATAACAATCGACGATCTTTTTTTCAATAACCGGCGCATCAACAGCGTCCGGATCGAGATCGAGCAAGCCTTGATAGGCCAGGATGGCGTTTGGGTAATCCTCCTTGTCACGCATGTAGATATCCCCGAGCTTGTTCAACACATCGGGGCCCCAAGGCGGATGACCCAATCCTTGCAGGTATTCCTGCACTTTGGGAGCGCCTCCGAAATCAATAAAACTGATGGCGATGTACTCCAGGGCCTCGTCCGTCAAATCGGCACGGCCCGAACGTCCGGACGGATCGACTCTTGATTCTGTCCGGAGATTCTCAACCAGCGTGGTAAAATAACTGATCGCCTCGGGATACTGACTCAGACGATAGTAGCTCCAGCCCATCTTGTACAGCGCTTCGTAGTACCGCCGACTGGCCTTGTATTCAAGCACCCGACGGTAATAGCTGATAGCTGTATTCAAATCGCTTCTGGGCGGATTAAAATTCGACTCGCCCAACCGCATGAAGGCTTCAGGAATATATTTGCTGTTCGGATACGCATCGATGAGATGAAGATAAATCTGGTTGGCCTTTTCAATTTCTTCCGTCTCTTCAAACAGAAAGGCCTTGTTGTAGATCGCATCATCCACTAGATCACTCTGAGGGAACTCATCGATAATGCGCTGGTAAATTGCCAAAGACTGATCGCATTGCAGCCTGGGTTCAACCGGTTCGGTCTGGATCTCTCCCTGATCGAACCGGATAAGCTCATCGTCATACTTCTGCATCTCGGTAAGATACCGATCTTTATCCCGGTAGTAGTAGAGGTCGGCCAGCCGGATGAGGATGTCGTCAAGAACCATTCCTTCAGTCGGCTCTTCAAGAAGGCGTTCTCCATCTTCAATGCCCCGCAAGATCAGCTCACGTTTCTCTTCCTGCAGTTGATTCATCTCGCGCATATAATAGGCTTTATAACTCTGAAGCTCGGGCAGGGAGAGTGACCAGAGGGTTGAATCGACAGCAGACTGTCTGTCCTGGGACCAGCTGCAAGCGGTCAGCCCGAAAAAGAGACCCCGGAATATCCACCCATATTGAAAGAGACGCCTCACTTTTTCCCCTCTTTCCTGGTGGGATCTTCCCGAAGCTTCCCTGCCGTTGCCTCACCTCTCTGTTTGTCAAAATATTGCGAACGGAAAAACCTGTCTTTCTCTTCCAGTTCTTTTTTCTCAGCCTCAAGCCGCATCTGTTCTTCAATAGTCTCCACATCGCTCAACAATCCCTGGATGCGTCGCTCCAAACCTTTCCGCTTGGCGCTGAACACGTTTTCGATGGCGTCAATGGTTTGGGAAATCTGTGAGATTCGCTCATCCAAATCCTGGATGCGGGAAAAGTTGATGTTGCTGATGCCGTAACCGCTGAATGTCGTCCAGCGGTCCAGTTCGACACGAAATTCTTTGGGAAAGTTTTCGCGCAGCCAAACCTCGTACTGATTGAGACGTCCGTAATAATCCTCAAGTTCTTCTTTACGGATTTCCATTTGAATGGCGCTGTCGAACTGGGTATCCCAATCAATTTCATTCAAAGAGGAGACGATTTGCTGGATCTCCAAATTGACCTGTTGCTTTTCCCGAAGGATTTGAACCAAAGACGAGCTGAAAAGATACTTGATGTACTCTTCCATCCCCAGACGCCGCACGAGGGGATCATCACCTGGATCTGAAACCAGCATCGTAAACCGCAGGGTGTGATCATCCAGAAGCTGGATAAAATCCCTCCTGAGACGCCGGATTTCATCGAGATAGGGACGCGTCCCGATAGCCTGCGAGACATCCTCAAGCCAATCCAGATCACTGATGGTTTGAGACAGTGATTCAGCCCGCTGGACAAGCACTGCATCGGGCTGGTTAGACGTTTCAGATAAATTGGCCGTCTTCAGGGGCGAGCTCCCGAGAAAACGCCGGATGGAGCCGATGCCGCCCATCAAATCCCGGTCTTTTTCATCCAGGTACTGGTTCTGGATGGATTCGATGTCCTGCATGCTCGCCACCAGTTGCTGATTCTCTGCTGGCGAGGTGTTGAGTTCTTCGACCCGGATGCCTGTCTGATAGACACTCTTGAGATCGCGAATGGCTTCATCACCCTGGCCAAGAAGCGCTTTGGAATTCGCAGCCAGAACACGCGCTTCATACACGTAATTCGAAATCATGGAATTCTGAAGGACCCACTCGACACTGCGCAGCGCTTCACCTGGTTTTCCTGCCCGATACGCGCTCCACGCCTTGCCGATAAGGCTCAAATCGTATTGTTGGAAATTCTGCGAAACCTGGTTAAAAAAGGCCACGGCTCGCTCATTATCGCCCTGCTCGTAATAGATCATACCAAGCTTGAGCAAAATATTGTCCTTGATCTGGGAGAGGATCGGATTCTCGTCATTTTCACCCTCTTCCTTGAGGAGACGTGTGTAAATCGAGAGCGCCAGATCATCTTTGCCGAGGTTGGAAAAGCAAGCGCCGGATAAATAGAGCGCCGGGTAAAAATAGGGCGATTCTGGGGCGACATCACGCAAATAACGCAAGGCTTGATTAAATGATCCGGACTTGAAATGAGCATAGCCGACCAGATATGAAATGGTCCCCAATGTTTCAGGTTGCAAATCATTTCGCCGCTGAAGAAGCTGGTCATAAGCCTCGGAAAGCTTGTTAAACTCATTGTAAATATAGTAGATATAAATCAGTTTGACCAGTGCCTTGGATTGAAATTCAGATGCAGGATATGTTCGGACCAACCGGTGATACCCATCCAGCGCTTCGTCGAAATAATTCATTCCGTACGAGGATTCACTTGCGTAGTAGAGGACATCATCGAGAAGACGATCGGGATACATGTCGATCAAATCGCGAAGCTGAAGGCGGGAAAGAGCATAATCTCCGGCGGCGTATCCTTCGAGGGCCTGACGCAGGGCCCGTTCAAACATCCGTTGCTCCTGGGCGGGCGTGGCTGTTGTGAGAAGCCGCTCACG
>CAZDVF010000281.1:0-4104 GCA_964508725.1 uncultured bacterium
CCCGGTTCCGCCGGGAGTCTTAAAGCCACCGCCTCTGGCGGTGGATCGTTTACTCAAAGATGTGCTTGGACGTCTAATCATTATTCTGCGATGGAGTTAATACTTCTCGAGTTGTCCTTCCATCCACTGAAACCAGAGGAATTCTGGGATATGGGAAATTATATACACATAACTTTATGATTGATGCATTTGATGTCATTCAATCCAGTTGAGGAGAAGCAAGATGGTATTAAGAAAGAAGGAAGGGAAGCGCGGTGTTTCAAGGCGTGAATTCCTAAAAGTGAGCGGGGCTGTAGCTGCTGGTGTGCAAGTCGGAGCCGTAGCAGGCGCCGGTTTGTCTGCTGGAAAAGATCCTGCAACCCACACCGGCTGGCAGCACTTGGGAGATAATACCCAATTTGTCGACCGCAAACCCTTTGAATTCGACGGCGTCCCTTATGAGATCGTGGGGACACCACAAAGACCAGAGGAAGTGGAATCAGTGTTTGAACGCCAGAACCTCATGATGCAGAATATGATGTCTGCCGGCCGCCAGGCCATGCCGGATGCAGGCGAAGAGCGACGAGAGGGCAGGGGAGATGATCCGCCTGAGGTGTCTGGTGGATCACGCCCACAAGGTCCGGGACAGATGCGAATGCCAGACATTGCGCAATTCTCTGATCCGTTAAGGAGTTATTATCGCGCTCATCCTGATATCCATGAACTGGATAAAGTGCGCATGGAATCCATAATGCCCAAGAAACGGGAAGATATGGACAAGTATGGCGATTACTATACTCTTATCGACGCCTGGTCCGGGTGCTGGCGGACGTCGGAACGAATCACAGGTCCACCCGAGGAATCCGATTTTCGATTTGGACGGAGCAGTATTCGTGAGCCGGTGCCTTTTAAAAGCCCCAAACATGCATCGAAATTGATGAAAAAAGTCACCCATCATTTTGGGGCCAGCATGGTTGGAATCACTAAACTCAATCCCGACTGGTGCTACAATTACGGGCTCCGTGGATCTGAGAATAGGGGGACTTACGAAGTACCAAAACATTGGGAATATGTCATTGCTTTTGGTGTTCCCCACCAGTGGGAGCAGGTGCAGTCTAATCCCAACTGCGGAACAAGTTTTGACGCCTATTCACGTATTAGCATTGCGGCGCGCCGTTTGGAAAATTTTATTAAATCTCTGGGATACGCCGCCAGAAGGCATTCGCCTATGGACGGGTACGATTTGATTGCTGTCCCCATTCTCGTTGAGGCCGGTTTGGGGCAGCAGGGGCGTCACGGCATTGTCATTACTCCAGAGACTGGTTCTAACTTCCGGTCAGCATTCGTGACCACCAACCTGCCCCTGGAGATTGACAAACCCATTGATTTTGGCGTGAATGAGTTTTGCAAGCATTGCAAGATTTGCGCCGAGATTTGCCCGTCCAATTCCATCAGTTTCGAGAAGACAAATAAAGACATGCACACGCGCGGTTATCGGCACTGGGAAATCAACCAGACGTCGTGTTATAATTACTGGATGCAGAGCATGGGTGGCATTGGGTGCCGGTTGTGCCTTATCGCCTGTCCCTACAGCCGGAAAAATAACTGGGCTCATGCCCTGGCGCGTGAAGTGGATTCTCACGATCCCACAGGTTTGACGAGAAAGAGTCTGACCTGGATGCAGAAAACCTTTTTTCAATCACCCGAGGCCGCCGAGTATCTGCCCCCGCCCGATGGCCGTTTCGCGACATTCCGCGAACCACCGGAGTGGTTACAGGTCGAAAATTATCTGGACCTCAAGGCGCTTGATCCTACGAAAGGAGAGTGAGACGATGATAACCAGCACTGTGATATTTTCGTTTATTGTCGGGGCAGTCTCCGGTCTGATCATCGTGAGCGCGGCCCTCTGGGCCAAGGATTTGGGCCTTCGGATGAATGCGTGGAAATGGCTGCTTGTGATTCTGTGGTATCTTCTCTTTAACTTTTTTATTTTTCTTGATTTTACTCTGATCGGGGAAGGTGAAGCCGAGGCGGGATTACGAATGCTTCTGTTTCAAGGCATTGTGATGATTGTTTTGGGAGTCGGTCTCGTTCGGTTGCTTTGGGTTGGCAGAGAAAAAACGACTTCTTAAAAATAGGATTGATCCCATTTGATATAGACTGATCAGCCAGTTCGCTTTTTCGCCCTGGTGGTTCGTCCGGCCGCTGTCAGAAAATCGGCAGCCTGTTTGATGTCTTTGGCCGAAGAGACCATGAACAGTTCGTCACCTTCATTGACAATCCGGTTCCCCCGCGGGATGTAGAACTCTTCTTTTTCCCTGTTGTACACGGCGATGAAGACGCATTCCGACGGAAAGCGTTTGTCCTGGGCGATCTCTTGAATGTTTTTTCCCGCGACCTTGGCATGGACCGGAACAATCACGCGAAAGATGTCGGCCTTGCCCTCGCCGATACTCGAGATGCGACGGACCCTTGGCTTCTCGATCTCCATGATCATCTGATTGACCATCAGATCGGTCACACGTATAATGGCATTGACGCCGGCCACCTGATAGGCGTTTTCGTAGGCAGGATCGCGCATCCGGACGATAACTTCAGGAACCCCGAAACTTTTGGCCAGAATTGTGAAAGCCAGATTGTCGGCGTCGTTCTCCGTGGTGGCCACAGCCACGTTGGCCTTTTCAATGTTGGCTGATTTGAGCACGTCAATGCGCGCAGCACTGCCAGTGATGGCCACGACCCCGGTTTCGGTGTAAAGTGCGTCGCAGATGTTTTGGTCTTTGTCGATCACGACCAGGTCATGCTTGTTGGCGGCCAGTTGTCTAACGATGCTGCCGCCCACCATACCGCCTCCTGCAATGATAATGTACACGTTAGTCCTCCTGCTTGACGTAAATCTGTTATCTCCAGGCTTTTCGAGAAAAGAGGAGCATAACCGGCAAGATTTCGAGACGACCCGCCAGCATCCCGAAGATGTATGTCAGTTTGACAATCGGGTGGATGACGATCATGTCCTGCACCGAAATGTAGCATGGGCCGATGTTCCCGACAGCTGAAAACATGCCGGATATTGACGCCAGAGCGTTATGTCTGGTCAACAGGGCTGTGATCAATCCGCCGATGAGGATCAACACAGTCCACCCAAAAAAGAGAGCGGAAACGCGTAGAATTTCCTCTTCAGGGATCTTTTTTTGATCCAAAATCAGATCCTTGGATGCGCGTGCTGGAACGCGCAGTTTGAACAGTTCCCGAGAAAAGAGGCGCGACAGGATGGAGATCCGCAGCACCTTGAAGCCTCCGCCAGTCGAGCCCACGCAACCGCCGATGAACATCATGACCAGAAAGAGTTGTTTGGAGAGCGCCGGGAAGTAGTTCGACGTGATGTCCTCAGTGCCGAAACCGGTGGTAGTTAACAGGGCTATGACTTGAAAGAGTGTCGTGCGAAAAAGCTGTTCAAGACCTGCAAGATGTCCCACTGTATTTTGAAACGGATTATGGCGGATGATGTGATCCGCCATGATTAGAATGATGAAAGTGAGAATGAGACGCCACCACAGCCGGATTTCGGCATTGTCCCACAGAGCTTTAAAGTCTCCCTTGAGAACGCGAAAATGGACAAGGAAGTTGATGCCCCCCAGCATCATGAGAAATGACAGCGTGTATTCCAGAAGCTGAAAGTTGTGATGTCCCGTCATTCGATACTGGGCAATGCTGGCGTCATACGGTGAGAAGCCTCCTGTCGAGAGGGCTGTCATGGCGTGGCAGACCGCGTCGAAAAGAGTCATGCCTTCCAGAAACAGGACGATGGCTGCGAAGAGGGTCAAGCCGCCGTAAATTCCCCAGACGATTTTCAGAGTGTGGTACAGGCCCGGCGCAGGTCGTTTGGATGCGATCTTGTGACTCTCGGCACCGAGAATATGGTGGATGCCTCCCCCACCGTACATGATGATGATGTAGAGGGAGAGAATACCGGTCCCGCCCAGCCACTGTGTCAGACTGCGCCAGAGCAGGATGGATCGGGGCATGGCGTCGAGACCGCTGTACACTGTAATACCCGTGGTCGGGAAACCGCTCATGGCTTCGAAGAAGGCGTCCAGATAACCGGAGCCGATACCCAAAACATAA
>CAZDVF010000282.1:0-4100 GCA_964508725.1 uncultured bacterium
ACGCGAACTTTTTCGGGACAACTTATACAGTCGATGGCCCATCACCGGTGGAGCGTACAAAGATGCTCTGGTGGATGATTTTCCTGAAATAGAGAATGCCGTCCGCTTGTGGAGTCGTGAATTCTCCATCACAGACCACAATCACTTTGTAAACAGGCAGGAACTGTTTGCCACTGATAATTCCATATTTCAGATATTTGATTTCAACCTTGAAGAAGGCGATGAGGCCAATGCTCTCATTGAACCTTACACCGTGGTTTTAACACGTGACAAGGCCCTCAGATATTTTGGAACAGAAGATGTGATCGGAAAGTCACTGACTTTTGAAGTGAATGGTGAACCGGTTGACTGCAAGGTCACGGGTATTTTGAAAGACGTTCCGGACAATTCGCATGTCCATTTCAGCATGCTGATGTCTATCTCGTCTTATCCGAAAGATCGTTTTGCAAGCTGGAGAAGTAATTATCTTTTTACGTACGTGCTTGTCAGGGAATCGGTATCCAAACACACATTGGAAGAAAAACTGAAAGCGTTTGTGAGCGCCCGCCTGGAACCTCACTACGGCGATCTGACAGGAGGGGGCGCTGATATCCACGACGTGCTGAAAATGCATCTTTTCCCGATTACTGATATTCATCTGCATCCCAGTGAAAACTGGGAACTCGAAGCGGGTGGAAGTATGGCTTCTGTCTATATTTTTTCCTCTATCGCTGTGTTGATTCTTGTCATCGCTTGCATTAATTTTATCAATCTGTCCACTGCTCGTGCCACGAAACGGGCCAGAGAAATCAGTATGCGCAAAACTGTGGGCGCCAACAAGGCACGGCTACGCGGTCAATTCATCCAGGAGTCCTTGCTGTTGGCGGTAGTTGCAATGCTGGTTGCCATGTTGCTCATGTGCATTCTGATTCCGCTCTTTAATACCGTTTTTGCAGAGACCTTGTCATTCCGGCTGATTTTGCAATTCAAGAACCTTGCCATCTTGTTTGGTATGACGCTGGCCGTCGGACTTCTCGCCGGTCTTTATCCTGCAATCTATTTAACACGATTCGAACCGGCAGATGTATTAAGAAGCGGTGTCCACTCGGCGCGCGGCAAGTCGTCATTCAGAAGAAATATGGTCGTCCTTCAGTTTGTTATTGCCATTACGCTCATTATCGGGATGCTGACTGTTTATCAGCAGATGCATTATATACAGAGCCGGTCTTTAGGCTTTGATCAGGAGAACATGATTTTGATTCCGGTTCGAAGTCAGAACGTGGTCCAAAACATGGCATCATTTCGTGATGCGCTCCTGAACCACCCACAAATCCTGTCTGTGGCGACGTCGTCGGATCTCCCGGGAGAATCCTTTTACAGCAATACGAATTTCAGGAGAGCCGATCAAACGAATGAGCCTGCCAGTTTGATCGTCGTGATGACCGATTACGACTTTGTGAAGACCTACAGAATGGAGGTGGTTTCCGGTCGTGTGACTTCAAAAAATTTCGGTGCCGATTCCGTTGGAACCATCATGCTGAATGAGGCCGCTGCGCGCAGGTTTGGCTGGACTTCCGAAGATGCCGTGGGGAAAGAGCTGGTCTATTTTAATGGATGGACGGGCAAAGTCGTGGGCGTGCTGAGCGATTTCAATTTTCGGTCGCTGCATACTGAGATTGAACCGATGGCGTTGCTGCTATCTCCCGATGACATTCGGAATGTTTCCGTCCGGATTGCCCCTGGTGACATCCGGCAAACGCTGGATGTGATTCGGCAGACGTGGGAAGAAAGTTTTCCCGGTGAACAGTTTGATTTCACATTTTTGGACGAACGTCTCAATCTGCTCTATGCGCGTGAACAGAAAATGCAGAGTCTTTTCATCATTTTTTCCGGTCTTTCGCTTCTGGTTGCCTGCCTGGGCCTTTTCGGTCTGGCTGCGTACACTGCTGAAGTGCGGACAAAAGAGATCGGCATCCGAAAAGTATTGGGCGCTCCGACAGGCAAGATTATTCTGCTTCTTTCAGGTGAGTTTACGCGGTGGATTTGTCTGGCCAATCTGGCAGCCTGGCCGTTGGCCTGGTATGTCATGAACCGATGGCTTCAGAATTTTGCCTACCGCATCCATGTCAATATCTGGACTTTTATTTTGGCAGGTACCCTTGCGCTTGTGATTTCCCTATTGACAGTCGGTTTACAGGCGTTGAAAGCAGCGTCAGCGCAACCTGTGGAGAGTTTGAAGTATGAGTAGGATGGGATATTGGAGATTGTGAGTATGGTGATCAGGTGGATTCACGGATCACCAGCTCTATGTTGAGTAGTTTGTGAACGGGCGTTTTTTGTGAACCATTGATGAGATTGAGGAGAATCTGAGCGCCGGTTTTACCCAGTTCGTATATGGGTTGGCGTATGGTGGTCAGCGAAGGTTTGACGTAACTGGCCAGCTCAATGTCGTCGAATCCGATGACGGCGATGTCGCCCGGAATGTCCAGTCCCTTTTCGTGAACCCGCTTCATGATGCCGATGGCCATATAGTCGTCGCTGCACACAATAGCAGTCGGACGATCCTTCCCTATAAACAGTTTTGCAGATTCCCGATATGCCACGTCTTTGTCGAAGTCTCCGTAAATAATCCACGCATCTCGAACAGGAAATCCAGCTTCCTGCATCGCGTCCTTGAATCCCTTGATGCGGTCTTTTCCGTTGGTCTCTGCCATGCTGCCGGCGACAAAAGCAATGTGACGGTGTCCTTTTGCGACAAGATGCTGGACGGCCAGCCGAGCGCCTTTCACATTCTCTGAGTCTACGAAATTGATTTTCTTTGAATACCGTTTAAAATTAACTAAAACGAATGGAAATCCAGAATCCGCCAGTACGGGAATATTGGGATCATCCGCCTTGGCCTTGAGCAATATGATGCCGTCGAACAAACTGCTGCGGGCGATGTTGAGATATTCGGTGTTCATTCCGCGCCGTGGATCGATGGGGCAGAGGGTGATTCTGTAGTTGTTCTCGAGTGCCACATCGGTGACGCCGCTCAAAATTTGGGCGATGTAATTATCCAGAAACATGTGCTCGATTTTGGGAATGATGACGCCCAGGATCATTGATTGTTTGCTGGCAAGGCTTCTCGCAATGAGATTGGGCTGATATCCCATTTCATCCACAATGCGGAGAATACGCTCGCGGGTTTTTTGTGCTACGTGGGTTTTACCAGTCAGAACCCGGGAGACGGTCATCTTTGACACATCGGCCCGTTTGGCAATGTCGGCCAGCGTGACTTTCATATGCGGCGATTCCTGTGGTTTTGGGCGTCATAATACAACGCCGCTGCGCCCAGAACAGCGATGTCCGGGTGGGTCGTTGTTCGAATGGCGAGTCGTTCTACTGCGTGTGGATAGATGAAGCTGTTGAGGGACTGTTGTAGCGCATCCTTGAAATAGGGATAGCATACGCTGATTGAGCCTCCCAGGATGATTGCCTCCGGATCCACAGCCAGCATGATGGTCTTCAGCGCGTTGCCCACGTGTTTTCCATATTCTGAGAAAATCTTGAGCGCTTCAGGATCTCCTTTTTGCGCCATCTGATTTAGCTCTTCTCCCCTGATATGATGCTTCTCGGTGAAATATTGCCCGCTGCAGTACGATTCATACATGGCGTCCAGATAAGGGATGCAGCCGAATTCTCCTGCGCCGCAATTCACGCCAAGGTAAAGCTGGTTGTCAATAACGATTCCGGCGCCGAATCCTGTGCCGAGAATGAGTCCGACAAAGCTCTGGTAATCTTTCCCGGCGCCGAAGTGCTTTTCTCCGGCAGCGAAGCAATTGGCGTCGTTATTGATGTAAACCGGCCGGTTGAAGCGCGATTCAAGGATGTCACGCAGAGGCACGCGTTTCCAAGCCGGAATATTCTGTACATGGTAGAGGACGCCCTCTTTGACATCCACGAGGCTGGGGACGCCGACGCCAATGCCTGTCACATCGCTGTCGAAAACCGTATCGATGGCTGAGATCACTTCATCGATAACCTGCTGTTCCGTCCCTTTTGCCGTGATGGATTGTTTTTCGCGACGTGTAATCCTGTCGTGAACGACTTTACCGATCCGGATATTTGATCCCCCGACA
>CAZDVF010000283.1:0-4100 GCA_964508725.1 uncultured bacterium
CGGAGTGATTTGGCGTGTTACAACTTGGAATGTTACAACTTGTTGTAACTTAAGAGCCAGTGAAAAGTTACTGGATTTCGTTAAGCCAACAACAAGTTGTTGGACTCTAACAATCCGATAAAGACAAAGACCCGACAACAAGTTGTCGGATTCCTATAATTGACGTAAGAAGAATTTATTATTATAATAGGAGAAAAAGACTGATGGAACTGAAATGGAGCCACATTCGACTGTTTCTTGCTTGCATCTTGCTGGCTGGTTTTACCTCTCTTCCGACTCTGATGGCCCAAGTCTCTCCGCCTGAGGATTATCTCGGTTTCAAACCGGGTGACGATTTTCACCTTGCCACGTACGAACAGCTCCAGGGCTATCTCGATTTACTTGCCAGCCAGACCAGCCGGCTCAAGATGTTCGACATGGGGCCGACATCCGAAAACCGACGCATGCGATACGCGGTCATTGCATCGGACGAGACCATGGCGAACCTGGAGCATTTTCGAATGCTGAACCAGAAACTGAGTTTCGCACGCGATTTGTCCGAACCAGAAGCGCGGCAGTTGGCCAAGGAGGGCAAAGTCGTGGTGTGGATCGATTCGGGCATCCACTCTTCCGAAACCTCGCCCATCATGCACCAGTTTCAACTGGCCTATGATCTGGTGACGGGCACAGACGAACGCAGCTTGCGGATTCGGGATAACACGATCCTCGTTCTGGTGCTGGCCAATCCTGACGGCATGACCTATGTGGCCGACTGGTACCACCAGCATGTGGGCACCAAGTTCGAGGTCAGCAGCATCCCCGAACTGTACCAAAAGTATGCAGGACACGACAACAACAGGGATTTCCATCTCGCGAATTTGCTGGAAACCCAGAATATGAACCGGATCATGGGCAGCGAGTGGTGTCCGGAGATGGCCTACGCCCAGCACGAGACTGCTCCCTTTCCGGCGCGCATCTGGCTGCCGCCCAATGCCGATCCCGTCAACCCCAACACGCATCCTGCTATTTTTCGCTGGAAGAATCTGATCGGCGTGGCCATGGGTCAGGCTTTCGACGCGGCCGACCAGCCCGGCGCGATTTCACGGGTGGGTTTCGACCTGTGGTATCCGGGCTATGAAGGCGGACCCAATCTGGAAAGTCACAACATTCCCTCTGTGCTCACCGAGACGGCCAACTACCGGTATGCAACGCCGCATTACTATACTTTGCGCGATTTTCCCGAAGCGCACCGCGATCTGGTGCCCGGCACATTTTATCCCAGCCCGTGGGAAGGCGGCTGGTGGCGTTTTGCTGACGCTGTGGCCTACAACCTGACTGCGTCCAAAGCGGTTCTGGATCTGGCGGCCCGGTACCGGTCCGACTTCCTCTACCTGAAATACAAATGCGGCCGTGACGTTATCCAAAAATTTAAGGATGAACCGCCCTACGGCTGGATTTTTACGCCTGAGCAACAAAACCTGAATACCATGCTTATGCTGTTTCAACGTCTCATGGATTACGGCATCGAATTTTACCGGTCAGATTCCCCATTTACTTACGAAGGAATTGCGTATCCTGCCGGTTCGTACATTGTTCCCACCAGCCAGGCGTTTGGATTTTATGTTAAAACCTTGTTTGAGAAACAGGCGTATCCTGACTTGCGTAAGTACGGTCATCTGTGGCAGGGCATCGGACGCGTTCAGGATTGGAAAGGCCAGCCCATTGCGCCATACGATGGTGTGGGCTGGACCTTACAGCTTCAACTTGATCTCGAAGCCCATGAGATGCGCACACCGCTGGATGTGGGCATGACCCGCATTGATGATATCACGCCGCCCAAAGGGCGCATTGTCGGCGGCGGATCGCACCTGGTGTTCTCGAACCGCGACAATCACAGCTTTACTGCTGTGAACCGCATCCTCAAGGCCGGCGGTCAGGTGAGCCTTGCTACATCCGATTTTCGCATGGGTGGACGGACATTCCCGCGCGGATCGTTCGTGGTGCGTTCGGGCAGTTTGTCAGGTAAAACCCAACGAAAGATCGCATCAGAAACAGGCGTCAATCTGTATGGAGGCAAGGCCAGCGTCCCGACCAAAATTGTGCAAAAATCACGCGTGGCGCTGTACAAATCGTGGCAGGCCAATATGGACGCCGGATGGATCTCGTACATTTTCGACAAGTACGAGCAGCCCTATCACGTGCTCCGCGATGCAGAAGTCAGGGCGGGAAGGCTGCGTGAGCGATTTGATGTGATTGTTCTTCCCGATCAGCGGGCCGCTTCTATCATCGATGGACATCGGAAAGGCACCATGCCCCCTCAGTATGTGGGAGGCATGACCAGCCAGGGTGTGGAGAATCTGCGTGATTTTGTGGCGCAGGGAGGTGTGCTGCTCTGCAACCGGAGCTCAGCGGTACTGGCTATTGATGCATTCAACCTGCCCATCAAGAATGTGCTTGAGAAAGTGAAAACCGACAGTTTTAACTGTCCCGGATCTTTGGTGAAAGTCACATACGATCAGGATCACCCTTTGACACTGGGTCTGCCCGAACGGGGGATGAGTTACTTTTCACATGGGCTGGTTTTTGAAGCAGTGAAAGACACAACCAAAGAGAAGGGGGTGGATCAATCATCCGATGTTAAAGAGGTTGAACCTTTCAAGGTTGTGGCCACGTATCCGGATGAGGATCTGCTTCTCAGCGGCTGGATGATCGGAGAAGATCTCATCAAGAGCAAAGCCGCTATTGTCGAAGCGCCTTACGAGAAAGGCCGAATCGTACTCTACGGATTCAACGTGCACAACCGGGCCCAGTCTTATGTGACGTTCAAGCTGCTGTTCAACGGCCTGTACATCGAGTAGCCGGTTGACCGGAGCCTTTCCATCGGGGAGGGCCCCGGCCGGTATCCGCTTCTGTTGGCACGTTGAACAGATCGGAGAGTGGCCCGCTTTTTTTGCGGCCGGCGTCTAAATTGGAGATGAATCAGAGGATCAACCTATGAATCGTGACCTGCAATCCAGACTTTTCTTGCTTGCCTTGCTGTTCGCATTGCTGGCCGGATCCGCTATTGCGCAACATAAACAAACTTTGCGCTTTGAAATCACGTTTGACAAGGACGCCTACACCAGCCCCATCACCGGTCGGGCCTATGCGATCATCTCCCGAGATGGAGAGCGCGAACCCCGGTTTCAGACAGGATTCACCGGCGTGCCCATCTGGGGGAAAAACATCGACGCGTTGCAACCCGGTCAGGCGGCTGTGATCGCTTCCGACGTATTCGGATATCCCCTGGAGAGCATCCGCGACATTCCAGCGGGAGATTATTACGTCCAGGGATTCGTGAATGTGTACACCGAATTCAAACGATCGGACGGGCATACGCTGTGGCTCCATAACGATCAGTGGGAGGGCCAGCGGTGGAACATCGCGCCGGGGAACCTCTACAGTGATGTCCAGGAGTTTCACATTGATCCGGCCAAGCCGCAAACCATCCGACTGGTGTGCGACAAAGTTATCCCGCCTGTCGAGATCCCTACAGACACCAAATGGGTCAAACGGATCAAATTTCAGAGCAAGATTCTGACGGACTTCTGGGGGCAGCCCATTTATCTGGGCGCGACCGTTCTTCTGCCCAAAGGATACGACGACCATCCCGACGTGTTCTATCCTGTGAATTATCATCAGGGCCATTTCTCTTTGCGTCCACCCCACGGATTCCGCGAAGACGATCCCGGTGAAAATGACCGGAGACGCGCCGGGTATGAATTTTACAAGTTTTGGACTTCCGACGATGCGCCCCGGATGATCGCTGTGACGTGGCAGCATCCCTGCCCGTACTACGACGACTCGTACGCGGTGAATTCACCCAACGTGGGGCCGTACGGCGACGCCATCATGCAGGAGCTGATTCCCGAGATTGAGAGACAGTTCCGCATCATCCGCGAGCCTTACGCTCGGGTGCTTTCAGGCGGCTCAACAGGTGGATGGGAGTCGCTGGCGCTGCAAGTTTTTCATCCCGATTTCTTCGGCGGCACGTGGACAGGCTGTCCCGATCCGGTCGATTTCCGGCGATTCCAGCTTCAGAATATTTAATGGCCTTGCGCCCTTTAACGTTGGTTGTCCAA
>CAZDVF010000284.1:0-4099 GCA_964508725.1 uncultured bacterium
CGCCGATCTCGCGGGCTTTGCCCGAAGCGGCGGCCAGCAGCCCCTTGAGGCTGAAGTCGCCGCTCACCAGGGTGTCCGGCTTGATGTGCCCGCCCAGCAGAAACAGGCGGTTTTCCCGCTCCAGCGCGGCCAGGTCCCAGCCCAGGGCGGCGGCGTTTTGCCGCAGATGTTCCAACGGCTCTTCAAAGCCGATAAAAATGCCCGGTTCGCCGGCCAGAGCGCCACGGTAGAGAAATTCCAGGGCAAGCAAGGTTTTGCCCGATCCGGGGCTGCCGTTGATCACCGTGGTGCGCCCCCGCGGCAGACCTCCCTCAAGGATTTCATCCAGCCCCTTGATATGGGTAGGGGCTTTTTCCAGGTTCTTCGGCATGGTCAGTCCTCCATTGATTTCGTCTTTTTCCCGGCCACTTCCCCCTGTTCATTTCTCATTGCCCAACGCTCTGTGTTTCTACGGGTGCGGCCAACTTATACCGTCCCGAAAGCTCGTTAGATTTTAAAATGAACACGCGGTAACATCCGCACTGTTATTGTTTTCATGGACGGCGTTAGCCATCCAAAGCCGAATGCAAATAAAAGGTTGTTTTACCCAGCACATCCGGTCCAAGCCGATCATCCTGGGAGGTTTCTAGTATACTAACGACGCAAGGAATACTGCACCTTGAGGAATATCTGGTCCATGTTCCCGTGGAAACGGCCCTGAGTCTCGATCCAATTCCGGTTGAAGACGAGGAAAACGTCGAGCAGGCTTCGATAGGTCCAGCGTAATCTCGTGTTCAAGCCCAGTGATTCGGAGATGTTATCATACTGCAGAAAGTTTAAAATTTGAAAATTGGGACTCAAATAGATGTCGAAACGTGTGCGGAGCAATTTGATATCCGAAAGACCGGACGGCATCCTGCCGCGGGCGATTTCTCCTTGCAGGCCCAGGTTCAGTTTATGCGACGGTCTCCAGATAATCTCACCCTGATACTGATTCATATTTCCATCATACAAACTACCGAACCACCAAGTTATTCTGGTCATGATGGATCGCTTACTCGCGGAATACCATTCCAGCCGATAACGGTTCCACCGGTATGTCCCGGCCTCAATCTCGACACCCGGGGAAAGTTCGAAGGACTCCGGCAAGTGTTCCATGGTCGGCACGTAGTTGAATTCCACACGGTCACCACTTTCAAAACGCCAATTGAAGGGCGCCGTAAAGATCCGATATTGATAGAGTGTGCCATCCAGATCCCAAACCCAGTTAATAAAAAGTTCATTGAACATTTGCCTCAACCATGACCAGTCCGGGCGGGGTTGGTAAACAACACCGATATCAAGTTTGCGAATACCCTTCCAGGGCACAAAACCCAGAGAGGGCTCGAATTCCCGACCGATCCTCTTGTATTTAATGTAGATATCCCATAAATCATTGGGATATTCAAGGGAAACGCCCCATGCTGTCCGGTCGTTTCCCGGATCGTTTCGCTGATTCATGAGTCCCCAAATCCCTGCCAGAAAATTTTTATCCCCCCGGAAATGGGACGTCTTATATATAAAATCCAAACCTCCGGTCCATCTGTTATTCCGGCCCAGTGGATCACCGGCTGTGGCGATAAACCCCAGTTTGGACTCTTCTCCGATATTCTGATAACCGCGGGCTGCAAAAAGATTGGTCCTCGGGGCCAGGTCTTTCTCCTTCCTGGTCATGGTATTGAGAATTCCGAAGTTAAACCGTCCGATGCTTCCCGTGGCCTTGAGTGACAAATCCAGCGGAACAGCCCGGCCCTCGATCAACCCAATCCGGCGGCTGAAAAAGGGTACAATATCCCGGCTGTGGCGAGAACCCAGACCCAGACCGAAGTCGAAGATATCAGATCCTTCCAGGAAGAACGTTCGCTTTTCAGGAAAGAAGAGGGGAAAGCGGGTGAGATTCACGCGGCGGGCGTCCACTTCGGTCTCTGCGAAGTCCGTGTTGACGCTGATAAGACCGGTTACATTGCCGCCGAAATTTTTCATGATGTCGAGACCGGGCTGGAATCCGTACTCTGTATCCCCGTCATCGGCCTGGTATGTCCTGTTTCCCTGCGTATAGGGCCGTATTGTGAGGCCCAATCCCTGCTTAAAGTCTGGAATACCGAGGAGCTCTCCGCCCTGGCTGATGTGAGTTACCTTGTAATTCAGGCTCGGTGAGGCCCAGCGGTCGGTCTCCTGATTTCGCTGGATGCGGCGTTCCACGTTGAAACCCCATCGGTCGAGACCATCACGGAAGCGGAGGGTCTTAATGGGGATATAGATTTCCACGCACCATCCTGCATCCCACCGATGTGCTGCCGCCTCCCAAATGCCGTCCCATTGTGGATTCTCACCCAAACCTTCCTGATTTATCAATGCATCATAACGGGCGCCATTTGGATTGACGGCAAAAATATACCCCGTTCGCCCGTTGAGAAAAGTGTCTAACACGATCTTGATATGGTCCTCTTCCTGAAGCCGTGCGTCCCGCTGCATGGTGAAACTTGTGATTTGGCCGGGGCTGCGATCGTAGCATCGAATGCCAAAATAAAGGGCGTCCTGTGTAGCCGCGATTCGGACTTCTGTTTTCTCTGTCGGTGTTCCGCCTTCGTCGGGCTCGACCATCCGCAGGGGGCCGATGGATGCGGCATTATTCCATACGGACTCATTCAACTTGCCATCGATCTTCGGAGCGTTCGAACCCTGGATCATGAATACATGGGTGAAGCTTTCCTCTTTAATCTCTCCGGTAATATTCTTCTGGAAAAAGAAGAGCAACAGGGCCAGCAAACTTTTAAGTGCAATATCCGTCTGTCTTTGTGTCATAAATCATTATCCTTCATGTGCCATATCGATCAAAATGCAATGACCTTATCGCTCTCAACAATCCATTCAGCCAATGCGGGCATCGTTGGCTTCTCCATCCCGTCAAAATAGGGATGGCTTTTATAAATGCCGCAGCGCGCCATGCAGGTTCCACAGACTTTCACGGGGATGCCCCGAGCGATGAGGTCTTTGAGCATTTTGGACAAATCCTGATCATATCCTTCAGGGGGAGTACACACGTCAAGGGCCATGTCCACAGAATCATTCATTAGAAATATTCTGACCCCTTGGCCCGCATCCAGCAGTTTCTCCGCCAAACGCAGTCCATTCCATGGGTTAGGTGTTGTTAACAGATTTCTTTGCAACACTGGCAATATCAGGAGATTTTGAGGCAATGGGTGTCCCTGCAACATCAGAATAAAATTCTTCCACCGTAAAGCCATTCTCTTCAAATTCTTTCCTGAGAGAGTCTTGGCTAAAAAACTGCAGCCAATTGTAAATGACGCGTGTTCGTGTTTCTTCAATTATCGTGTATTTGTCGAGTGTTATTTTCTCTTTATCATATTTGAATGTGTTAAGAAACCCGTAGTAATTTTCAGGAGACCAGAAATTGTCGAGCTGGTTGTACTCGTATGTTGCTGTTTCGACTATATTGTCAAAAGTATTCAACGAATGTACATCCAGCAGAACCGAGCCGCCAGGCTTCAAGAACTTGTAAAACTTGCCAAGCAGTGTTTCCCTTTGCGACGGGCTCAAAGCGCAAAAATCGCAAAAAATCATTGTGATCAAATCAAATTTATCTTCAGTATCAAACTCCAAATAATTTTGCTGAAAATAGTGAATATTCAATTCTTTTTTATCGGCAACCTCTTTTGCGTACCTAATAGACCTTTCAGAAAAATCTATCCCGGTAACATCGGCATTTTTCAGTGCAAACTGCGTCGTATATAAACCTGGACCACATCCAAAATCCAAAATCCTCGTATTTGCATCCACGCCGAAATGAGAAACAATCCAGGCTACAGATCGGTCAATGAAATCTTTGTTTCGGGATGAAAGGTCAACCGATTCATTTAAGTGATACTCCAGCATTTTCTGTGATGTGTGCTGATCAGTCCACAGCTCAGCTGCTGTATAAAATTGAAAAGGTGCAGGACGCGCGTTAATTTCTTCTAATTCTTTAAACATTGATTGATCCATTTCTTTCGACACATAATGTGAGTTTGTGCTGATATTGCATAAAAGGCCCTCGGGGCTTGACATTTTCATGCCATCC
>CAZDVF010000285.1:0-4094 GCA_964508725.1 uncultured bacterium
ATGTGGGATCTGCCTGGACCGACAACCAGTCGTGGCGGCCCTTTGCTTCCAATTAGCCTGATTTGCTGAATTTTCATGATTTACTCGGCGGGTATGGATTCGGTATTCGCATGAATATGGGCTTTATTCTGCTCAAGTATGACCTGGCATGGAGCACCAGTCCGACGCGGGTTCAGGGCAGCCCGATTCAGTACTTTTCGCTGGGCGCTGAATTTTAATCCCGGCTTCGACGGAATCGCATAATCCACCCGTTTCTTTGTTGTTCCGATAAAGTTGCTCTGCGATCATCAGCTTGCCCCGTTTAACGCGGGCAAGCTTTTTCGCAATGAATAAACCAACAGAACAGGAGAGCGCACGTGCGGAAATTGATTGTGTTTCTTGTTGTCATTTTCGGGTGTCAGATCCTTCTGTCTCAGGATCAGGATCCCGTTTCACTGGATGCGCGTTTTCAGCCGCCTGAAATCAAGCGGGGCGGTCGAGGCGAACTTGTTGTGACATGCCAGATCGCTTCAGGATATCATATCAGTGACGCCACGGACAACCTTTTCAGCGTGGATATGACACCGGTGTCAGGCATTCAGTTTGAGGCTCCGGTCTATCCGCCCGGTGAGCTGGACCAGGTTGTTTATATCTACCGGGGGCGCGTTGATGTGCCGGTCCCGTTTTCCGTTGAGAAGGATGCAGAGCCGGGTGAGCGTGTCCTCAACGTCAGGGTCACAGTGCAGCCCTGCGCTGAAGAGAACGGGATCTGCTTTCCTCCGGAAGACCGGGATGTGTCCGCACGTCTTCTGATTCTGTCTGATGTCGAAGAAAGCTTTCCATCCGCCGGCGTCCGCGAATCTGGCTTGGCTGGACGTTTGGGCGAGGCTTTGGATCAAGGATCGATTCTGGCATTTTTACTGGTTTTTTTTGGGGGCGTGCTCACCAGTTTGACGCCGTGTGTTTACCCCATGATTCCCATCACCATGGCTGTGATCGGCGCACAGGCTGCCGGCAGCAAACTAAAGGGATTCATCCTCTCTCTCTTCTATGTTTTGGGCATCGCAGTCACGTTCACCACACTGGGTGTGCTGGCGGCCAAGACCGGCGCTCTGTTCGGATCTTATGCGCAGCATCCTGTGGCTGTTGTGCTCATCTCGGTTGTGTTTCTTGTCATGGGCCTGTCGATGCTGGGCGTGTTCGTTTTGCAGATGCCGTCGGCCCTCTCCTCCAAACTGGCTGGACGAAAGGGATCCGGTTTCATCGGCGCATTTCTTACCGGACTTTTAGCTGGACTCATCGTATCCCCCTGCATCAGTCCGCTTCTCGTGGTCATCCTGACGTGGGTGGCCAAATCAGGTTCCGTCCTTCTGGGCGCAGGACTGCTTTTTTCCTTCTCTATCGGACTTGGTTTGCTCTTCATCCTTATTGGTACGTTTTCGGGCATCCTGGCCAATTTGCCCAAATCCGGCGGATGGATGGAGATCGTTGAGCGCGGTTTTGGTCTGCTGCTCGTGGGGCTGGCCATTGCCTTTGTCCGGCCTATCCTCCCGCCCTGGTTTGTACTCTTGCTCTGGGGTGTCTTCCTTCTGCTTGCCGGAACATTTTGGGGCGCATTCACCCCCGTTCCGCAAGACGCAGATCGGAAGCGCCTCATCCGAAAAGCTGCGGCCGTGCTGGCCGTTGTGGTCAGCGCCAGCTTGATTTTCACGGCCGTGTTCCGCTGGCTGGGTCCGAACACCCCGGTTCTTTCCGGGACCGTCCACAGCCCTGTTGCAGAGTCCGCCTGGCTGGATTCGGATGATGAAGGATTCCGCCAGGCCCGGTTGACCAATCGTCCGATGCTCCTGGATTTCACGGCCGACTGGTGCACCGCCTGTCACGAGCTGGACGAGAAGACCTGGCCGGATGCCCGTGTTCAGTCCCAACTGGACCGGTTTGTCCTTGTGAAGCTCGACATGACCCGCAACACGGAACAAACCCGGCAGCTCCAGAAAAAATATGGAATCATCGGCATGCCCACCGTGATCCTCTTCAATTCCGCAGGCGAGGAGCTGGAGCGGTTTGAGGGATTCCAGACACCTGAAACCGTGGCGTCCATTCTTAACAAATACTGAAAGGATTCAGATGTTGACAGAGCGGCTGTTTGACCAGGATCCCTATCTGCGCCATTTTGAAGCCCGAATCATCCAACACACAGAAAAAGAGGGATCGCCTGCCGTGGCGCTGGACAGGACCTGTTTTTATCCCAATGCCGGCGGTCAGCCCTGCGATTTGGGGACGTTGTCCGGCGTCCCTGTGACCGATGTGTTCGAGGAGGGCGAGGCGATTGTCCACGTGCTCGCGCGTCCCCTTTCGAGCGGCGAGACAGTCTCCGGCGAGATCGACTGGCAGCGGCGGTTCGACCACATGCAGCAGCACTCGGGTCAGCATATTCTCTCGCAGGTGTTTCTCCGCGTCGCCAGCGCCCCCACGATTGGTTTTCATCTGGGCGACACGAGCGCCACCATCGACGTGGGCCGCGCCGACATTCCGAATGCGCTCCTGCGAAAAATAGAAGATGCGGCCAATGCTGCGGTTCTGGACAACCACCGTGTGGTGATCCACACCGTTGATGCGGATACCATCCACCAGTTTGATTTGCGCCGCGATCCGGTCAGCGCCGAGAGCATCCGCGTCGTCGAAATCGAGGGTGTTGACCAGACAGGCTGCTGCGGAACCCACGTCCGCCAGACCTGTGAAGTGGGCCCGATTGCGATTATCCGCTGCGAGAATTACAAGGGGGGGTCGCGTGTGACTTTTTTGTGCGGTTGGCGGGCCATTCGAGACCACCAGGTCAAGACAGAGATCCTGCGGGAAGTTTGCCAAAAACTGACAGTGGGGCAGGATGAATTATCTGGCAGGATCGACCGTCTGCACGAAGAGCGCCAGGCTGCGGCGAAAAAGATCCGCGTATTGACAGAGGCGGCCCTGGAGGGCGAGGCCCGCATCCTGATGGATGACGCGAAATCCTTGGGCGAGGTCCGCCTGGTGACGGCGCAGTTTGAAGACCGTGATCCGAAAGACATGCAGAAGCTGGTGCGCAACCTTATCATCCGACCGGGCGTCATTGCCGCCATCGGTGTGCAGAGCGAGCGGGGGTATCTGCTAATCGGCCGGTCCGCAGACCTTGATTTGGACGTGCGCCCCATCCTCACGGAAGCAGTCCGTTCCGCAGAGGGCCGCGGCGGTGGACGGCCCGATCTGGCGCAGGCCAGTTTTGCTGATCCAGCGCAATGCAGTGGCGTGTTGAAGTCGGCCATCGATCTGATCATAAAGGGCGCACCATAGACAGGATACCGACGTCCGAGTCAAGTCTTGACACTGCAAATTTTTCCCTTTCTTTTTTTTATTTTTTTCCTTACAATGCAACTGATGCATCTGTTTACCATGACATTTGAGTTCGATGTGGAAGAACAGCCCGATTTCATCCAGGCTGTGAAAAGCCTGCAGAGTTTTTGCGCTGACAGGGGCATTGAGGTGAAACTCTTCCGCGACCGGAATCGACGATCCCGCCTGTATCTGATGTTTGTCACCGAGAAATCGGTGGATGACGTAACGCGCCTGATTCAGGAAGAGACGCCGGCCAAGGAGGTCTTCCGACAGATGAAAGAGGCCAACAACCGTGTTGTCATTTCGGTGATGGACCAACTGGTTTAGGAGTTGTTTTGGACGTTGTTTCAAAATCATCAGGTTTATCGGACGTGCTGGAAAAGGCCGTCACTGAACTGGAAGAGGCCGAGACATTCATCCTACCTGTCAAGTTAGTCTGGCGCAAGCTGATCAGAGCGTGTCCGGATATTCCCGTGACACACGAACAGTTTGTTGAGGCTTTACGCAACGACGAGCGGTTCAAGTTGTTCGAAGGTCCTGACCAGTTTCTCAAGAGCCACCAGAAGGCGGCCATGTCAGAGCATGAAATGGAGAAACTGGGATTTTTCCGCGGACCACGCGTCATGCTCAAGGGGCGGATCCCAACCCGCCGGGAAGTGGTAACGTTTCTTCTCAAAAAGGCTGATCAGATGTTCGAGACGCTGAAGAAGGCATGGGACATCCGGCCGGAAGGCGATGATAAC
>CAZDVF010000286.1:0-4080 GCA_964508725.1 uncultured bacterium
CCCCGGCTCCGCCGGGAGTCTTAAAGCCATCGCCTCTGGCGGTGGATCGTTTACTCTGTTCTCATTATCAAGAGGAGGACTCCATGACGATTAAACTTAAGCAGCGACACGTCATGCAGATGGCTCTGATCCTTTTCTGGATTCATGGTCTACACCGTCCGGCCATCACCATGCCTGCATCACATGCCGATCCAATCATGTTGGGGAAAATTTCAGGCCGCGTGGTGGATTCAGACACAGGCGAGCCTCTCTTTTACGCCAATGTGTTCATCGCCAATACCACCAAGGGAACTGCAACAGACAAAGACGGCCGCTATATTCTGGAAAACATTTACCCGGGCCGGTATGAACTGGTCATCTCGATGATGGGATACGAAACACAGATGATGCCCATCCGTATTCTGCCGAACGAAACCCTGACCATCGACATTCGCATGCGGTCGAAACCGATCGAAACGCCTAGTATCGAGGTCACGGCCGAACGACCCAAACGTTGGAGAAAAGACCTGAAACGGTTCATCAAGCTCTATCTGGGTGAATCGCCCAATGCGTCCAGATGTCGGATCACCAATCCGGAAGTGCTGGATTTCAGCCAGAATGAAGTTCTGAACATCTTCACCGCTTCAGCCAGTGCGCCCCTGATCATCGAAAACAGGGCTCTCGGATTCCGCATCGAAACCATCCTGGTCGACTTCTCTGAACAGGAGGACGGAACGATCCGATATATCCACAAACCACGTTTTGAGGATCTGGAACCCAGGAATGAGAAAGAGCAGAATCGATGGCGTGAAAACAGACTGAAGACCTATCGTGCATCACTTCAGCATTTCTTGCAATCGCTGGCAGCAAACAGGTTGGAAGAACAGGGTTACATTGTTCATACTGTGCCATCGATGGAAGAAAGTGATCAATTGAGTCAGCAAAAGAGTGTCACTGCTGACACTCTTCTCTCTCCCTGTGAACTAAATTACGAACACTCATTGAATTTCGACGGTTTTTTACGTGTTTTAAACTGGAACACGGGGGCCCTATCTCTGCTGAAAATGAATGCGCTGTCCGTCACAATCAATACGACAGGCATGCTCTACGATCCGTACGGGCTGATTGTGTATGGATATTGGTCACAACAACGGGTGGCTGACGAACTGCCGCTAGATATCCAGCAGGGAATGTGACAAGGGTTACGCCACCTCCAGTCCGTAGTATTAATGAGAGAAGATCTAATATGGTCAGATTGACCTGTTTTACGGCAATGTAATGCTGACATTGAGTCAATCTATCAAACACTGAATTGTCATCTCTTGTACCAACAAAACCATGGGAGATCCATCACCAATGCAATCGACTCGAACTCCTCAATGTATAAAGGGATTGCGGCATCCAATTTGGATCGCACTAATCTTCCTCATCTTCGCATGGACTGCAACACAAACCGTCGCGCAACAGGCACGGACAACACACCAGATTCAAGGCAAGGTGACCGACGCTGGCACCGGCGAACCGCTCCACTTCGCCAATGTCTTTTTATCGGGGACCACTCTGGGCGCCGCAACCGATCCCGACGGCGAATTCATCATCTACAGTGTCCTGACAGGAGATTACGAACTTGTAGTCTCGATGATCGGATACGACACAGAAATCCGCGCTGTGTCTATCCCCCAGGAGAACCAGCGTCCTCTGAACGTCCGTCTTAAATCGAAACCCATCGAAGCTCCGGGTGTGGCTGTCTCTGCGGTTTATCCCCGACGCTGGGATGAAAACTTGAACTACTTCAAGAGTCTCTTTCTGGGCATGACGCCCAATGCCAAGGCCTGCACTATCGAGAATCCTGAGGTATTGGATTTCATTTACAATCGGGCCGCGCAGCGTTTTTCAGCACGCGCCAGCGCTCCCCTTCGCATTGTCAACCGCGCTTTGGGATATCAGATCACCCTGATTCTCGAAGAATTCAATGCAGTAGGTTGGTCTGTCCGCAGTCTGTTCCGAACACAATTTTCTCCCCTGCCTCCTCAAAACAACGAAGAAAAACAAAGGTGGGAAACAGCGCGACTTATGGCCTATCGGGGTTCGCTTACCCATTTCATGGAAGCGCTTGTTCAAGACCGGCTCAAAGATGAAGGCTACAGTGTCTTTCGCGTGAAAGCCATCAGCGACATAAAATCCGAACCGTTCACTGATCAGGCCTCTGACAGTCTCTTGTCTCTTGTCTCAAATTCACAAAAACGGCTTTTTTCCTTTAAAGATCTTCTCAAGGTGATCTACTCACGTGAGGGGGAGGATCCGGAATACATCCTGCAACGGGGTGGCTGGAAAACCGGTGAACAGGTGTCGTGGCTTCAGTTGCGCACTGGCGCTGCACTCGTCGACACAGCCGGTCACCTGGGCACCCCATACGATGTCACCACCCATGGCTACATGACCTGGGAGCGTTTCGCCGAATTCCTGCCCGTCGATTACACACCGCCATCGGATGTCAAACTCTACGCTTTCACACCCATCCCTTGGCAGTTAGCACCACTCGATGCGGCGCTTGAGACCCGCAACCTGCAAGCGTCATACAATCTGTCAGACCCACTCGATCTCATTCAACGCGCCAGGGGAACCCTCTCGCCCGATCGAACAGAAGAAATCACCAACCTGTTTTATGCGGCACTTTCGCGTCTGGGCATTCATGAGATGGCTGATTCCATGTTTCACGAAACCGCTGTGGTGATGGACGACGACGAACAAAAGGCCTATCGTGATGCGGAAAATAAAGGCGAGGCCCTCCTCTTTTACTGGCAAAAGCACGATCCGACACCAGCAACGCGGGCCAACGAACGCTTGTTGGAGCATTGGACACGCGTCAAAAACGCCAAGGAATGGTATCCTGCTCTGAATGACAGGGGTTACGATGACAGGGGAGAAACCTACATACGCTACGGGGCGCCCAATCAATTTCTTGAATCAGACGCCGACGGATTTATTCAGCCCTGCGCCACATGGGTCTACCATCTGTTCGGTGATGAGACGGTCTTCGATTTCCTGCTCAACACATTTGAGTATGTCAAGACATTCAAACCAAAGGACATTCTGGCGCAAAAGGATGGTGATCTTGTCGCGGCCATCAAGACCTATGTGGGGCAGCGTGTCGCCATCAGTTCCCAGTACAGTACTGCGGCCCAGGAATTAAGCAAGTATGGATTGGACTTTAACGGCACCAATGATCTGGTTCCGGAAACAGCGGAGCGTGAAGTTATAAAAATAACCAAATTTCTACTGGAAGAAAACCGCGCAGGACAAAAAGAGATGCCCCCTTATGTTGGTGAAACTGTGCGTACAGAAATGCCCCTGGCGGCAACAGCAACACTGACCCGCAGCGGTGCTGGTGATTCAGCCCGCGTTGACATTACCTGGGCCGTACCTCTAAGATCCGACGGTCTTGATTTCGACACATCGAACGACGGGACAGTCACCCTTCATATCGCCTACGCCATTCATGACGAACATGCCGGATTGGTCATGCAGAATCAAATCATCAGAAAGCTGCGCCCGGATGTCACATCTGCGCCACAACGCTGTGTGATCATTGATGGACTCAGCCGGTCTTTACCTTCTGGTGAATACACCGTATCGCTGGAACTCTCGAATCCCACCAGTGGTCGGACTTATCGCACATCCTTCCAGACGGCGATTCCTGAAAAATCCGAAACAGGTCTGACAATCAGTCAACCCGCCCTGGCGTACCGCGCACGAAGAGAAACAGCATCCAGCCCCGCGCTCACGCGACGCGCTCTGGCAGTGGTTCCATATCCCTCCTCTCGGATTAAGCGAACAGAACCTGTAAATGTGGTTTTCGAGATCGATGGACTGAAGCTAAATACATCGGGCCGGTTCAATTACACAGTATCGTGGTCACTCAAACCAACCGACGCGGGTTTTTTCGCCAAACTGAATCCGTTTCGCAAGAAAACATCAGCCTCAGCGGCCTTCCGGCGAACGTCTTCCGATGTGGATATAGCGGATGAATTTCGTCTGGAGATTCACAATGTCGACCCTGGAGAGTATATGCTGAATGTGGAAGTCACAGATCAAAACACA
>CAZDVF010000287.1:0-4076 GCA_964508725.1 uncultured bacterium
CCAGTTTGGCGCTGAACGGTCTCAGTGAATGAATGTCTGTCAGGCGCGGCACTTGAAGAATCCGTTTTGCGGCAGTATTGAGCAGGGTCACGGTACCGTCGGTCTGATAGGCGATGAGCCCGATGCCGATGTGCTGAACGACGGTCTGAAGATAGAGAAAATGCTCTTCTTTTTCTGATCGTGTCTGTTGAAATTTCTGCAGCACCTGGTTGTAAGCGGACTTGAGTTCATCGAACGAGGATCCCAGGCCCGATCCGGAGAAGGTTTGGGAAAAATCGTCATACTCAACAGCTTCAAAAAATCGGACCAGATCACGATTCGCCCGTTCGACGAAACGGATGAGGGCTGCTGTCTGGATGATGATGATGACGCCCGCGATCAATGTTATGGCATAGAGGTTTGTTCGCAAAATAAAGAAGGCGAAAAGCAGAATGGATATCAATAAGATGAAAACACGTAAAACGACAATGAATCGAAAGCGTTGCCCAATCATTGATCAATCCGCTCTGATGACAACCATCGTCATGTCGTCATGTTGAGGATGATTCGCAGTGAAGGCGTGGACATTCTGGCTGACAGCATCGATGAGTTTGCGGGGTGACGCATTCCGATTTTTAAGAATCACATCAGTCAATCGCGCTTCACCATACTCACTGTTGTTTTTGTCCATCGCTTCGGTGAATCCGTCTGTGTGCAAAACAAAGAGGTCGCCTGATTCCAACTGAATCGTCTCTTCTGTCATCACACGCGAGAAGATATCGCCACTTTCAAGTCCCAAGGCGATTCCGGGAGGTTGGATGACAGTGCAAGAATTCTCTTTCCGCTTCACAAGTATAGCGGGATTGTGCCCTGCGCGAGAACAGATCAGCGTCTTGTTTTTCGGGTTTAGTACGGCATAAAACATACTGACAAAAGCCTTGCGTTCAATGGACTGGTAGATAAGGCTGTTGATTTTTGTCAGGACGCTGCCGGGAGATAATGTTTCTTCTGCTTGAGACTGAATCACTCCCTTGGTCAGTGTCATGTAGATGGCGGCCGGCATCCCTTTGCCAGAGACATCACCGACAGCCACGCCCAAACGTCCGTCCGACAGTGGGATGTAATCAAAGTAATCACCGCCCACTTCTTCAGCCGGAATACAGACGCCGGCGATGTCGAATCCCGAAACGTCGGGGCTGGTTTTGGGCAGCAGGCTCATCTGCACCTGATGAGCAATCTCCAACTCTCTGGCCATTCGCTCCCGTTCCAACTCACTCTGAATGTTCTGGATGGTGACCAGCGTATATTTCTGACCGCGCATGACAAATTCTGTCGCGTTAAGAGCCAACTGGAGCTGAGTGACGGCGAGATCGACTTTCACGAGAGCGCGTTCACCCGATGTGAGGCGGAAGAGTGTGTCGATCAGCGGTTCGCTGAAAGATTTGAATGAGGTGATATTTTTTGGTCCTTGAGATCTGAGCAGTCGTTTGGCGGCGTTGTTGATAAGCTGGATTTCCCCGTCCGGCTTAAATGAGATAAGTCCGATGCCTATGTGCTGGATGACGGTTTCGAGGGTGCGGACCTGCTCTTCTTTTTCCGATCGGGCCTGACGGATCTCTTTTGTCACATCAGAAAAGGCAGTGTTGAGCGATATGAATGAACCGCCACGTCCCTCGCTTTTGAATGACTGAGACGTATCTTCGTACTTGATGGCCTCGATGAAACGGGTCAGGTCCCGATTGGTCTTTTCCACGTATCGGATGAGTGAGCGAATCTGATAGAGCGCAGCTAATATCAGAGCGATAGAGACAGCCATGTAGCTTTGCGACAGCAGAATGCACACGAAGATCGTGACACTCAATACGATCACGCGAAAAATGCAGACAAAGCGGAAGTGCCTAAAGACCATATTTCTCCATGCGGCGGTATAGTGATGCTCTGCTCAATCCCAGTTCGTCAGCAGACTTGCTCATGTTGCCGCCATGTTTTTCCAATGTTTTCAGAATGGCGGTTTTTTCGATATCCTCAAGATTGTAACGATCGAAAACCAGTCCTTCGGTTGGTGTGATAC
Source organism: uncultured bacterium (assembly GCA_964508725.1). Taxonomy (GTDB): domain Bacteria; phylum Zhuqueibacterota; class QNDG01; order QNDG01; family DSAB01; genus CAZDVF01. Next base: position 2,051 of record CAZDVF010000287.1, read on the forward strand.
GTAACGGGAGAAAGATGTCTGTGGGCTGAAGAACCTGCCCGTCACTCATGATAATGGCCCGTTCAATGGCGTGTTGCAATTCTCGGACATTGCCAGGCCAGTGATATTTCTCGAGTTTTGTCAGAGTTGCATGCTGAAATCGTTTACTTGCCACTCGGTACTTGCGGCAATACTCGGAAAGAAAATGTTCAGCCAGCAAGGGGATATCTTCAATTCGCTGCCGCAGAGGGGGCAGCTGGATCTCGACCGTGTTGATGCGGTAAAGGAGATCCTGACGGAATCCATTTTGCGCGACCATTTCATGGATGGGCCGGTTCGTGGCGCAGACGAGCCGGATGTCGATTGGGCGTGGCTGGTTGGAGCCCACACGGATAACCTGGCGATTTTCCAGCACAGTCAGAAGTTTGGATTGTAGAGGAAGGGGAAGGTTGCCGATTTCATCCAGAAAAAGTGTGCCACCCGAGGCAATCTCGAACCGTCCCGCCCGATCCTCCTTCGCGTCAGTAAAGGCACCCCTGACATGGCCAAACAGTTCACTCTCAAACAGCGTTTCACTGATGGCGCCCATGTCTACGCTGATGAAGACGTTGTCCAGCCTTTCCGATTGCCTGTGTATTTCCCGAGCAACCATTTCTTTGCCCGTGCCGTTTTCACCGAGAATGAGCACGTTTGCATTGGTTCTGCTGACTTTTCGAATGGTTTCGAAAACCTGCATGATGGCGGGACTGACACCAATAAAATCGTGGAATGGTTGGTCCAGGTCGGCGCTCAGTTGTTTTTCCCGTGATTTCAGATTGTCAACTTCGATCCGTGACTGTCGCAAACGCATTGCAGAGACAATGGTAGCCAGGAGTTTTTCGTTCTGCCAGGGTTTAAGTACAAAGTCGATGGCGCCAGCCTTGATGGCCTGGACTGCCATTTCAACGTCACCGTAAGCTGTGATCAACACCACCACTGCCGACGGATCAATGTCCAGAATCGTGTCGAGCCAGTGAAAGCCTTCTTTGCCGCTCGTTACATCGCGGGTGAAATTCATATCCAGTAAAAGGACATCATAGCTTTCGTGTTGAAGGAGAGTCGGAATAAGATGCGGATCTTTCTCTGCATGGACCACGGCGATGTGCTGTTTGAGAAAGAGACGCGCAGCCTGGATGACATCTTCGTCGTCATCCACAATGAGAATTTTACCTTTGATTTTAGCCATACTCTTCCATTCATGTAAACATTGATAAGATACAAATCGTATGATAAAACAGCAACTGAAATATCGAAGTTACAGGACTTGTGCAAAAAGTTTGCCCGGACTCCATTTATGCCATGACCATGTTATAGAGGTGTTCGCTTGCGGACACTTTGTGCGCGCCAGCGGACAGAAACGATATCAATCATGATATCAAAATGGGACAAGTCCAATAAAAACAGTTTTGGTATGCTTTTTGTGTAAAATCTCACTGAATATAAGTCCATTCCATTATGGCAGGTATATATCTGGAGAAGATTGATGGATCGTCAAATACAGAAGAAAACGTGGACTGTTAAAAATGTAGCCAAATTTGGGATTCCGGCACTTTTTTTCGGCGCTGTGATCTATCTGCTCATTTTCGGCGATCGCAGCTCGAAACTCAATGTCGCACTTGAAAAGATCACGGTTTCAACAGTTGAGAGAGGCGAGTTTCAGGAATTTATCCCGATAACGGGAACTGTCATGCCTTTCGAGACATATTACCTGAGCGCCAGTGAAGGAGGGATGGTCGAGGAGCGCATCATTGAGTCGGGAACACCTGTTGAGAAAGGTGATCCCATTGTCAGACTGACAAATACAAACTTGCTGATGACGATTCTCAACAATGAAGCTCAGGTGAATCGGGCCAGTAACGATCTCAGATCCACGCGTTTGATGATGGAACAGAACCGCTTGCAGCTCAAGACACAGCTTGCTCGCCAGCGGTACGACCTGTTAACAAAAGAGAGGAGTTATAGAAGGAGCAAGGAGCTGTATAATAAAAACCTCATTTCAAAGGAAGAG
>CAZDVF010000288.1:0-4074 GCA_964508725.1 uncultured bacterium
GCCTCTAATTAGGAAGTTAATTATAATTCGTACCTTTATCATTTGTGTAGGAAAGCCATTTGACCATGAGTTACTTTCAAAAATAACATCTCTAATATTTATGTTTAGATCACCAATCTTTGGAATTTGTACATAAGATTCTTCCCAAGTGAAGTAACTTGCTGATAAGATTGAAAATGCAGCTGAAATAACTAAAATGTTCAATTTTATTGTAGAAGAAATTGGTACGAAAATGGTAATTAAAAATATGATAAACCCAATAATACTGAAAGCATTAGAACTATTTACTACAATTTTCTTAATAAATATATATAAATTTGAAAACATAATTAAACTCTATAGTTTTATTACACGCAGAACATAGCATTATCAGGCCATGGAGAGAACAACACCAACTGCCTACTCCTTCCCTGCCATCTCCCCCAGCATCTCGGCAATGCGCGCGCGCACTTCGGGATTATCCGTGCTCTCCAGCAGTCCTTCCAGATAAAGCCGTGTCAACGACACCTGACCCAGCTTCTGCGTGATGCCCAGGTAAAGATCGCCCACGTAGCGGGGACACCCTTCCAATTTCACGGCTTGGGACAGAAATGTTGTCGTCTTCGCAATATCCCCCCGGTACATCCAGTGAATCCACCCCAGGTAGAAAGGGAACTCCCAGCGCTCGGGATTGGCCTTGCGTCCCTTCTCAAGCAGAGCCAGCGCCGCGTCAATCTCGCCTGTGCCCATGAGCACATAGACGCCGCCAAAGAGATAGGGAAAGACGAAATGGGGGTCCACGGTCGTGACCCGTTCGAGCATGGGATAAATGGCGTCCACCAGCCCCCGATTCTCGAAATTGTAGAGCAGGTGCGCCATCTGCTGAGGGAGGCCGAACACCGTGTCCACAGCCGGTGATATATTGGACACTTGCCCCAGCTCCGCTTCGGGATCGCCCTTTTCCTGCATGTAGACGTAGTAGGCGTTGTCGTCTTCCACGATCCGCCGGCCGTAATAAAGGACCGTGCTGATCCACAGCCAGTCAGCCACCAGTCCCCGATATCCCAAACTCATCATTTTCAAAGCTTCACCACGAGGCAAAAACACCGGCCGCTTGTCAACAAACCGGATTTCCTGGCCCACATCCAGCGCTTTCTGCGATGTGCGCACCACAGCGGCCAGAGCAACGGTCGCCAGAATGATAAAAGCGATTTGCATCAATCTCTTCATTGTGATCCTCTACTTCAAATCTTTGCGCTGAAAAATCGCAGCCGTTAAAATCAGCAGAATGAGGATGTAGGCAACGCCGTAAATCAACCCGAACAAAACGGCGTGCGGCGGGCGCGCCAGATGCTCGACCACGGCTGTCTTGAGATTGAGCTTTTCAAGATTGGGGGATACATAATAGATGAGTCGGAACAGCCAGTGGAAGCCTTTGTCAGGATAGAGCGCGACATAATCGCGCAAGAAATCGCTGAGATGCCCCACTGTAAAGACAACCAGCGTGAAGATGGCGGCCAGGGTCGGTGAGGCGAATGAGGAGAAAAAGAGAGAAAAACAGACGACGAGCAGGATTTCCACCGCAATCAGAAGGATGGCGGGCAAAAGGCCGAAATCAATCGTCCCTTCGATCACCACATTCACAACCGCCAGAGCAACAGTCATGAAGAGCACATTGACCGCCAGGGTCATGGAAAGTCCCACGTACTTTCCGAAAATGATCTCCCAACGGTGCACCGGTTTGGAGGCGATGATATAGATGGTTCGCTGCTCCAGCTCCTGCACCATCAGCCGGATGCCGATGAAGATGGCGATCAACAGGCCAAAAACGGACATGGCCGAAAGGCCCAGATCCTTGATCACCTTCACCTGCTGGCCCATGGACCAGTCTCCTATGACAAGAGACAGGAGCATCAATCCAATGGCGAAAATCAGGATGTTGAGAAGGACTTTGTTACGCACCGTCTCTTTGAATGTGTTCAGGGCAATGGTCCAGATTCGCATGACGTCACCTCCCCACCTGGTCCAAGAAAAGATCTTCGAGGCTCTTTTTCTGCGGTACCACAGAGACGACCTGGCCGCCCCATCCGTCAATCTTGCGGAGATAGGCGCGGATGTCTTCATCCGGCTTCAGGCGGACCAGGATCTTCTGGTCCTGAACCACAGCTCCGGCATCCAGCTGGATCGTGGACTGTTTGTCGCGATCGAGCAGGAAGGTCACTTCAACCACTGTGGACTGGGATTGAACAAGGTCATCGAGCTTGCCGGTGTTTACAAGCCGGCCGCGATTCAGAATGCCCGCCCTGTCAGCGATCATCTCCGCATCAGACAGGATGTGTGAGCTGAAAAAAATGGTCCGTCCTTCCTCTTTCAGCGAGAGGATCATGTCGCGGAAATCCTTGCGCCCGATGGGATCGAGACTGGCCATGGGTTCGTCGAGAATAATGAGCTTGGGATCGTTGATCAAGGCCTGGGCCAGCCCAAGCCGCTGGATCATGCCACGTGAATACCCGCGAATGGCGTTGCTTCCTCTGCCCTCCAGTCCGACGCGGCGGAGCAGGTTTGAAATGCGCTTCTCGCGCTTCGATCGGCCGATCCCGAAAAGCCGGGCGATAAAATCGAGAAATTCGACGCCGGTGAGATATCCGTACAGGCTGGGTTGTTCGGGCAGGTAGCCTACGCCAGCCATGGCCGCGGGCGATGTGTTCCTGCGCCCGAAAAGGTAGATCTCTCCCCGCGTGGGAAGCAGCAGCCGGGTCAGGAGCTTGATGGTCGTGGTTTTTCCCGCGCCGTTGGGACCGAGAAACGCGTAGACTTCGCCTTGTTGGACTTCGAGATTCAGGCCCTCCAGCCCCACGGTCCCCTTCTTCCAGAAGTCGGTGCTGGTGAAGACCTTGTTCAGATCGGCAGTGCTAATCGCTACATCAGACATACGCATTCTCCCAGATTCGCGTGAATAGGAAAGTGGATGCGACTCTATGCTTTGGATGCCGCGGACACCAGTGCGTTAATCATCTCAACGGCTGAAACACCGTCCTTTGCATACCCGTCGGCGCCGATCTCGTCGGCGTAACGTTTTGTGACCACAGCCCCGCCAATTAAAATCTTGGCGTGGGATCCACTCTCGCGCAGCGCCGCGATCACGCCGGGCATCTCCACCATCGTGGTGGTCATCAGCGCCGAGAGTCCCACCACATCAGCTTGTGTTTCAAGGGCCTTGGACACAACTGTCTCGGCCGACACGTCTCGTCCCAAATCGATGACCTGGTAGCCCTGGTTCCGCAGGAAGAGCGCCACAATGTTCTTGCCGATGTCGTGAACATCTCCTTTCACCGTGCAGATCAGGACAGTTCCCTTGTGCTTCTGTTCACCCGCGCCGAAATGCGGCTCAAGCACGGCGAATGCCCGCTGCATGGTCTCGGCAGCTAAAATCATCTGCGGCAGGTAAATGGTCTTGCTGTCGTATAGCCGACCGACCTCCTCGATGGCCGGAATCAACACACCTTCGTTGATCTCCATGGCCGGCCGGCCCGCTGCCAGAGCAGCCTCTACCAAAGATGCCGCCTCTTCCCGATTCCCGGCGATCACCGCTTCACGGATCTTTGATGCATCGTCGGACAGTTTGGATTCCGGTGTGTCGGACGATTTTGTTTTCTTCTTTTTGCGGACATGGGATTGAACGAACGTCTGCGAATCCCTGTCGCGAACCGTCAATACGGACGCAGCGCGCACCGCCTCCATCATGCGGGGATCGCCGGGATTCATGATCGCGGCATCCAGCCCAGCCGCCATGGACATGGAGAGGAACGTGCTGTTGATCAGGCTGCGGTCCGGGAGTCCGAACGAAATGTTTGAAACGCCGAGGATAGTCGGCAGGCCCAGTTCCTCCTTCACCATGCGGACAGTTCGCAGAGTCTCCTCCGCCCGTTTCTGTTGCGCTGAGACCGTCAGAGTCAGTCCGTCGCAGATCAAATCGTGCCTGGAAATTCCGGCCTTTTCGGCGCGGTGGATAATTTTTTTCAGGACAGCGATGCGGTCTTCAGCCGTCTTGGGGATGCCTCCCTCGCCCACTGCCAGACAGAGCAGGCCAGCGCC
>CAZDVF010000289.1:0-4069 GCA_964508725.1 uncultured bacterium
TACAACCTCATTGGGCCATTGTCGATCAGCCTGAAGTGTATCCGTTCAGCAGCGCCAAGTATTATCATTCAGGTGAAGATTGGAATGGGATCAACATTTTGTCGTTATTGTGAGATTCATTTGATCTAATGAAAACGCAGGGGCATGAGCCCCTGCGATGCTCAAAATAACTGGAAGATGCTCGATTATATCCATGATGCACAATATGGATTCTGCTCCGCAGGGCACCCCACACAACCTTAGCCTGACCTTTTCCCGCTCAAAACAACGCGGGAATGACAGGTGGGCGGGGTGTCATTCCCGAAATCTTGTATCGGGAATCCAGGGTGGCTTGCGAAATTTGGAAAAAAATTGGATTATCATGTTTTGCACAACGGATTATAGTTATGTACCTATGTGAAGCTTCATCGGATTGACAATAAAAAAGGACAGGCTGACATGTCTTTCCAATTTCAGAAAAAAGATTACTGCAAAATCGAAAAGGTTCTGGGTGCGGAATTTGTTGAATCCGACCAGTGCTGCCGTCTTGTGCTCGAAAACAAAGAAGAAGACCGCAAGCTCTCGCTCGAGATTTATTCCGACATCGTCATCGGCGATCGCAAGGGATGCCTGATATCCGTTTACACCCGGTCCACACACTTGCAGCTTCACCATTGTTCGGGCTACGTGGTCAGCGGGATGCTGGGCGAGGTGACCTTTGTTGGTGAATGCGGGGATAAAGTATCGGGGCTGATCATCGAAAGAGGCGCAGCCTGTTCGCTTTATGCCAACCTGGACGCCAAACTGCTTTCCGGCGACTTCACGAAACTGGGCCCTGAAGTGATGCTGTCGGGTATTGCACTGTCCCTGGTTGAACATATCCTTCCGGAAAACAAGTGAACACTGATTCCTCCGGCATGCTGGACCATCTCAAATCCCGATCGCATGAGATGGGCGGAGCATTGTTCGGCGTTGCTGATTTGACGCCGCACAAAGATCGATTCCTGTTGTCTGATGCGGAATTGAACGGTTTGATCCGTGGTATTGTCGTTGGCGTTGTGCTGTCACCCGCCATCCTCGCTGGCATTGAAAATCAACCGACACTTCTTTACAAGTGGCACTACAGGCAGGCGAACAACCTGCTCGATCGTATCGCATTTGTTCTGACACAGGATTTGATTGCAGCCGGTTTCCGCGCGCTTCCCGTTGCGGCTTCACAGACTGTGGATCGCAAAATGCAGCGGGGACATGTGTCACATCGCGCTCTGGCTGAAGCTGCCGGACTGGGTTGGCGCGGCCGGAATAATCTGCTTGTGCATCCCGTGTTCGGATCACGGGTGCGTCTGGTCTCCATTTTAACAGATTTGGATGTAGGGCCAGGCACTCCACTGCCATTCGGCTGCGGTGCATGCCATCGTTGCGTTAACGTCTGTCCGGCCGGCGCTTTGGGTGAGACTCCGGAAGCATATGATCTGTCTGCCTGTTATGACTGTCTCACAACCTTTTCTAGAATCAATGGCATCGGACAACATATCTGCGGGATCTGTGTAAAAGCCTGTCCAGGTTGGCCTGAAGCAAAAATGGAATCGGAATCGAAATGAACACACTCTGGACACTGGAAATCTGGGAGCTGGGACCTCTGTCAACCAATTGTGTGCTCGCAGCGGAAAAGGCCTCAGGGCACGCGGTTGTGATTGATCCGCCCGACGTGGGGCATGACATTGCACGGATGGTCCGCGAGGGCGGGTGGACTCTGGATCGCATTCTCATCACGCACGGCCATTTTGATCATATCGGGGGCGCAGCCGCGCTGCATAAAGAAACAGGCGCAGGAGTCTGGATCCACAAGGCTGACGCGCCCATGCTGGACGCATCTGTCCTGAGTTTTATGTCCTGCAATTCGGATCCCATCTGTGAGATCGAACCTGCCGGTTTCCTGGATGAAGGGATGGTCATACCCGTTGGCGCCCTGTCGCTTCGTGTCGTGCACTTACCGGGTCATTCGCCCGGCAGCGTCGGTTTTGTGGGCGACGGTTTTGCCATTGTGGGTGACACTCTGTTCGCCAGAGGCGTCGGTCGAACGGATCTTCCCGGAGGATCTTCATCGCAGCTCCTGACGGCAATCCGGGAGAAACTTTTCACTCTGGATGATGACACGCAGATCTACCCCGGTCATGGCCCGTCAACAACCATCGGCGACGAGCGGAGGAGAAATCCATACCTCACCTGACAGCAACACACACTTTACCGTCCTGCTCGAACGGTTTTTGGATCATCTGGTCCTGAACAGGGGGCTGTCCGATCAAACCCGCGCTGCCTACCGCAATGATCTTGTCCGATTTCTGCAATTTATCTCGGAACGACAGATTGAGAGTATTGCCGATGTCCGGACGAAGCAGATTCGCGACCTGGTTTCTCTCTTGACGCGGATGGGCATGGCGCCATCCAGTGTGGCGCGGAACATCACATCCATCCGGATGTTTTTTCGTTTTCTACTAGATGAGAACCAGGCTGTATCTGATCCCACCGAACATGTTGATCTGCCAAAGAGAGGCCGGAAACTGCCCACGGTTCTCGAAATCCACGAGGTGGAGCGCATACTTGAACAGCCTGACCTTGAAACAGCAGCCGGCGTGCGCGATCGGGCCATGCTCGAGACACTTTACGCTACAGGGATGCGTGTATCAGAGCTCACCGGCCTTCACCAGTCCGACATTTTTTTCGAAGAGGGAGTTGTCCGCGTATTCGGCAAGGGATCCAAGGAGCGCATCGTCCCAATCGGCAAGATCGCGCTGAGGGCGATCCGACGGTATCAGGAGACTGTCCGGCCTGGCCTGGCGCGCGGCTCGCAGACAGGAGACATACTCTGTCTCAATCTGCGCGGTCGTCCCATATCCCGCGTGGGTGTGTGGAAAATCCTCAAATCCTACGTCCAGCAGGCGGAAATCGACAAGACGGTCTGTCCCCACACGCTCAGGCATTCGTTCGCAACACACATGCTGGAAGGCGGCGCCGATCTTCGCGCTGTTCAGGAGATGCTGGGCCATGCGGACATCTCCACAACGCAAATCTACACGCATCTTGATCGTGAATACCTGAAGGAAGTGATTCACACGTTTCATCCTCTGGAGCAGAAAGGATGGGGAAGAAAGGCGAATCATTCCTGACTCGGAACGAAAGTTCTTCTTTACAGGATTTGCATCTGCATGACTTGACATTCTTTCTGACATGAGGACGTCTTCTCCGCTGCATTCCTGTAAATCAGAAAGGTCATAATCCATTACGATGTTTGCCAGCATTAAACGTTTAACAAAACATTCCCTGGTTTATGGCATCGGCCATATCTTCGGCCGTTTTATCGGATTTCTTCTGCTTCCGGTTCACACCAATGTGCTGCCGCCTGATCAGTATGCGGTCGCCGCGCTCCTGTATTCATCTTTGGCCATTCTCAATGTGGTGTTCAGCTACGGGATGGATGTAGCCTTTTTGCGGTTTTTTGTCCTTGAGAAGGTTCGCGATGCACAGCGCACGATTTTCAGCACAGCATTTCTGATGATCTTTCTCACCGGCCTGGCTTTCGCCACAATCCTTCTCTTGTTTCCGGAACCATTTTCCCGCATCATTTTCAGGAGTCCGCAATTTACCACACTTATTCGGCTGGCAGCCGGCATTCTGTTGGCCGATGCGCTGGCACTGATTCCCTTTCTCGTATTGCGGGCTGAAGAACGGTCCACGCTCTTTGTTGTGCTGAAATTTGCCAGTATCGCTGTCAATCTTGGACTCAACGCCCTCTTTGTGGTTGTGCTGCGCAAGGGTGTGGCCGGTATTTTTACCGCCAATCTGATCGCCTCAGCCTTTACATTCCTGACACTGATTCCAATCGTGTTTCAGTGGCTCAGGCCCCGCATGAACCGAAAGATGCTGGCCGAACAGCTCCACTTTGGCCTGCCGTATATTCCGTCAGGTTTGGCCGTGATCATCATGGATCAGATTGGCCGTTTCTTCCTCGACCGGATGGTGGGCAAAGAGGCCACAGGCGTGTTCAGCGCGGCCTACAAGCTGGGTATGTTCATGGCCCTGATTGTGTCAG
>CAZDVF010000290.1:0-4063 GCA_964508725.1 uncultured bacterium
CTTGGTTGGTCTCCTCTCTCTCGGGTTCTACAGCCAACTCTGAAGCTCGTTCGCGAAGGATCTTCAATGTCTCACTATCTGCGTCAAAAATATGCCGGGTACTCTCTTCGTCATATTTTGGTTGGTGTAACCGCTTGCGAGACTGTTTTTTAGACTCATTCATTTTTTTAGATTCGATCTTGGTTTTTTTCGTCTTTTTTGATGTCATGCTGGACGGTCCTCATATTTGGTCAATCGAATGATTTCGGCCAGCCGGCCTGCGACAATACCGTCAGACTCGGGGAGAACCTCTTCATGATCATAAGAATCGAGAAGGGATAACGCATTGTGATAGCACTTCTCGGCATCGCCTAAACGCCCCTTGTGCCTGAGTAAATTACCCATCATGAAATGGGCCAGAACAAAATCAGAATCAAGATAAAGAGCATGGCGAAGCGCCTGCACCGCTTCGTCGACGGCTCCCTGTTCCTCGAGAATGCTGGCGCAAAGGTGGTGAAACTGTGGATTCAGCTTGTCAACAGTGATGGCTTTGCGGCACCAAACTAAAGCATCAGAAAGCATCCCCTTGTTCGCCAGAACCTTCGCCATCAGAGTCATGGCGCGGACATCCTTTGTGTTCTTTGCAAGGATCTTCTTCACGATCTCTTCTGTCTCAGTGTAGAATCCTTTTTGATAAAGGATTTCCGCCTGATTAAGCAAATCATCATCCGATATAATTTCACTTTGATCGCTTTGGACATCATCCGGGTCGCACGGTATGTCTTTCTCTATGCCTTTTTCTGGTAATGATGGAGCTATCGGTTGGGATGTGGATGATTGACTGATTGTATCCACAGCATCAGCCCACATCATCCGGGAAATGCTCTCTTCTTTGTCCCGGTGTTGTTTTTTCTGATAACAGATCGCACCTGGATAATACTGTGATTTGAATTGTGAAAAATACACATTCGATGATTCACTGGCTCCGACAATCAACCATCCATCCTCGACCAGTGTCCGGTGAAAACGATCGACAGTCCGTTGCATTTGCATCGGATGAAAATACATCATAACGTTCCGGCAGAAGACCAGATCCATGGCATTTGTGTCGTTGAAAACTGTGGGATACACATCTTCAACCAGATTAAGGTATGTAAATCGGACCATTTTCTTCAGATGAGGAAGGATTTCCCATTCTTCATCACTATGTTTAATAAAAAATCTGTCTCGAAGCCACTGGGGCGTTCCACGAAAAGACCATTCACGGTAGATCCCGCGGGTTGCCTTTACCAAGAAGGTTGGATTGATATCAGTAGCCAAAATGGAGATATTCCAGTTTTGGATATCGGGAATCATTTGATCGAGAAGGATGGCCAGTGTAAACGGCTCTTCACCTGTGCAACAGCCTGCACTCCAGATTCGAATGCGTCGGTCAGTCCTTTCACGTGCACGAATGAGGCTGGGAAATATACGCTTTTCAATAACATCAAGGGTACGCTTCTCACGAAGAAAATAGGTTTCTCCCACTGTCAGGTTGCATGCCAGCGTTTCAATCTGAGATTGATTGATATCCGATGTCAAAAGCCACTGGATACACGCTTCAACATCTTGATAACCAAACACCTTGGCAGCGGAGCTTATCCCTTTCAGCAAATCGCGCTGTCGCTCTTTTGGAAAATAAAGTCCCAAACGTTCACCAACAAATTCACTCAATTTGACCAGGTTAATCTTCTTCACATGTTTCGTCATCGTCTCAATCGCTCCACTTCCGTTATCTTCACTGCGGCTCACAGGCGACCGTATCCGATTGAAAGGAAGATTCAAGCACCTCTGCAAGTTGTGTCTCTTCCTCAAGAGAGAGAAAGCGTTCGATGTCATGAATTAAAATCAGATTGTTTTCCATTTTTACCACGCCGTCGACATATGCCAGTTGTGGTAAAATTTTCCTGTTTGTTACAATCTGCTGTTGCGATACCGTTGAAATGTCTTCGACATCATCAACCCATAATGCAACCAATCGCTGGCTGGTTTTGCCGATGATAAGATAGTCTGTTGTCATCAGGGATCGTTGAGGAAGATGAAAACGGCGTCGGACATCCACAACAGGAATCACATCTCCCTGAACATTGATCACCCCAATGACGATATCAGGAGAATGGGGCAGCGGAGTAATCTCCACTGCTCTGGCAATACGCTTGACGGAAGATATGGGAAGAGCAAATGACTGTCCATCTAAAAGAAAGACGAGATAACGATCTAACCGTTCCATCTTTGTGGGTTCCTCATTTCAAGCGTTTGGGCAAGCCGGGCGGCTCCCCGTTTCGCTTATCTACCGTTCCATTAGGTGGGATATTTCTTGATCAAGTTCCTGACTTACGCAGGAATCAACTCCTTTACAACATCGATGACCTGTCGCACATCGAAAGGCTTGGTGATGTAAACTGCGGCCCGGGCCTCCTGGGCCAATTCAATCTCCTTCTCGGCATCTTTAGCCGTCAGAAAAATGATCGGCACATCGCTCAGTGGTTTATAAAATTTGATCAGTCTTGCGGCAGTCAAGCCGTCCATTCGCGGCATCACTACATCAGATATGATCAGTTCGGGATGCTCCTTCTTCGCCAGTTCTACACCCTCAAGACCGTCTTCAGCCACGAGGGTTTCGTATCCTTGCCGCTGTAGAAACTTGGAGAGAAGCATTCGGATCCCGACATCATCGTCGACAATGAGTATTTTCGATGGCACGTGTCACATCCTCCTATCGATCTTTCAATCTGAAGACATCTGTTTTCAAAAAGAAAAGAAATCACCTTCTCTGTTGCCTTCATGTACTGATGGGATCTTACGCAAAACCTGTGCCATCTACAAATAAGGTTTCACTAATGAGGCTTCAATTTATCTGAGAGATGAACAAGAAGGGATTGAAAAGCCCCGTCAAAAACGGGGCCTTTCAATTTAATGTGAAGAGGAATTTGTTGGAAGATCAGATTAGAAAATGAATAGTGTGGGAATTTACATGTTTATCCTTTTCATCTGATTTTCACTGATGACCACTTGACTATCCTTCCTCTGATATTAAATTATACGGAGCATGCGACGTCAGATTATTCATTCGATGATAGCGCATGCGATCATTAATGCAGGGAAGCGCTCACAAGCGCACCCATTATTGCGCCATACAGGGAGCTGGCCCATGGATTGCGTGTGATGGGACAAGTACCGGTGGAACAGCCGATCAGTTTGTAATAAAGAAATCCGGCGATTGCGCCAAGACAAATGCCAGCAATGAGTCGAACCATTTTCATTCTCCGTTGTTTGGAACTCACAAAACAGCGTCCAATTTTTTTGAGACAACGTCTTTTGAAACAGCGCCAATAATCTGATCAACCGGCTTGCCACCTTTAAAGATAATGAGCGTCGGGATACTGATAACGCCATACTCACCCGTTTTAGCAGGATTATCTTCGGTGTTAAGCTTCCCCACTTTAACCTTGCCTTCATACGTTTCGGCAAGTTCTTCAACTACAGGACCCATCAAGCGGCAGGGTCCGCACCACGGTGCCCAGAAATCGACTACGACGGGGATATCCGATTTGATGACTTCGGCGTCAAAATTGGTATCGGTGAAAGTGATTTCTTTTCCCATAAGTTGTAACCTCCTTTTACGATTCATTTGACAGTACATTTAACAATTGTAGAACTATTGGATTTTTAATTCGATAGCAGACTTGATTGCCTTCCCTGTGGGACTCAACAATACCCAAGTTACGCAATAATGACAAGTGTTGTGAAATATTGGGTTGGGCAACGCCCAACACATCTTCCATTTTCTTCACACAGGGATCTGCATCCCTTATAATTTGGATAAGACGTAACCGTGTCGGATGCGCCAATGCTTTCAAAATCCTGGCGCTCTCTTCATAATCAACGTCATTTGAGCAATTCATCGCTCTGAACCTCCATACAAGACTTCATAACACAATTCGAATGATAGAACATTCATATATCCAAATTCGAATGATCGAATATACGAATTCCAAATCATCTTGTCAAGAATTATTTGCGATTTGGGATTTTTTTAATTTTT
>CAZDVF010000291.1:0-4049 GCA_964508725.1 uncultured bacterium
TTTCTCCGATTTTATACCATATTACAACCTGATGGGAAACAAAGGAAAGTGGAGGTGCACCCCATGAAGAATCCCCTGGTTTCAATGGTTCCGCTTCTGAAGGCGGCCGAGGCCTCTTCGCTGGTCGGCAAACACGCTGCCATCGGAGCGTTCAACGTTAATTTCTATACCCAGGCCGAAGGCATTCTTGAAGGACTTCGCCGATCCCAATCACCGGGCATCATCCAGGCCAGCAAGGGAGCCAACACGTTTCAGGGCGGCCCGGACAAGATTGCCGCAATGGTCCGCAAGGCCATGGAAAACACGGGCCACACCGATCCGGTGGCGCTGCATCTGGATCACGGAAACGACGAGAAGGCCCGCGAATGTGTAGACAGCGGATACAGCTCTGTGATGATCGATGCATCCAAGCTGGAACTTGATGCCAACATCGCCGCAACCCGCGCCATCGTGGACTACGCCCACCCCCGCGGTGTCAGTGTGGAGGGCGAGTACGGCAAACTGGAAGGTGTCGAAGAGGACATCATCCACGCGACCACGACCTACGCCGATCCCTATCTGGTGCCCCACTTTTTCAACCAGACGCATGCCGATGCGCTGGCCGTGGCCTACGGCACATCACACGGACCCAACAAGGGCTCAGGATTAAGGAATCTGGCCATCCACATTGTCGAGGCCAGCTACAAAGGGCTCACGGCGTACGGGAAAAACGAAGACCACTTTCTGGTCGGACACGGCTCTTCAACCGTCCCGCAGGATCTGGTGGCCGAAATCAACCGGTACGGCGGCGGCGTGAAAAACGCAGCCGGTATCCCCATGCAGAAAATTACCGAGGCCATTGCAGCGGGTATCCGGAAAGTGAACATCGACACCGATCTGCGTCTGGGCATCACCGCCACGTTCAGGAAATATTTCCACGACCATCCCGGCATCGAAGAAGGATCACCCGACGTCCTCAAGCCGATCAAACAACATCTGGACACCCATCCCGAGGCCATCGATCCAAGAGATTATCTGAAAACAATCGACATCACTCTTCTGCGGGACCATCCCGCCGGAACGGATCTGGAAGAGATCATGGTCCTGGTCAAGGAGCGCATCGCATCACACGTGGAGATGCTGGTCCACAAATTTGGATGCGCGGGACTGTCATCCAAAGTCGAGATGATGACATTGGACGAGATGGCGCAACAGTATGGATGAATCCGGACCAACCACGCTACTCCTTTTTGACATCGACGGCACTCTCATCCGATCGGCCGGGTCCGGGCGGGCGGCCCTTGAACGCGCTTTCCTGTCTGTCTACGGCATCGACAACGGATTTCAAACCATCCAGATGATGGGACGGACCGATCCTGGTATTCTCTCCGAAGCGCTGGACCAACACGGTCTCACGTGGAAAGACGATGAAGTCGCCAGATTCCGAAAGATCTATTTTAATAGTCTGGAGGAGGAAATCGATCAAGACCGGGAAGGCAAGCGGATCTGCGCCGGCATTCCGGAACTACTCAACAGACTGTCGGAGCGGACGGACGCGGTCCTGGCCCTGTTGACCGGTAACTGGCGCCAGAGCAGCACTATCAAGCTGCGCCACTTCGGACTGGACAGCTACTTCCGTTTTGGTGCGTTTGGCGACGATTCACCCCGGCGTGAGGAGCTCGTCCCTGTTGCCGTGGAACGGTTCAGCAAAACGTTCCATTCTACGCCAAGACAGGAAGACGTGTATGTGATCGGAGATACGCCTCTGGATATTCACTGCGCAAAACCCCACGGCGCGCGCACAGTCGCTGTTGCAACGGGATTCCACACAATCGAACAACTGATGCTGGAGAATCCGGATTACCTGTTTGCGGATTTCTCTGACACCGACGCCGTGCTCACTGTCTTGATGGGCTCCGTTCCTGGCTGAACATGGTCATTGCACGACAGTGTTCGGGAATGCATCACACCAGGCTTCCCCGAAGATCACGTTGAAATCAAGGCGTCTTTTTCGGGCAATCTCACTTCTCCAACTATTCACAATAACGCCGAGATTCTCGCAAATCGAAAGGACACGCCATGACTCCATCACGATCGATTCGTCAATGGGTCATTCTTCTCATCCTCCTGCAATTCCCTGTATTCGCACAGCAGCCGGAGGACCGCTACACAGCCCGGCGTCAGCAGATTATGGCAGAGATGGACGGCGGTGTGGCCATCCTTTTTTCCGAAACGTCGGATGGAGGGGCCAACACCCATTTCGACTACCTCACAGGCGTGCGCGATCCGGGATCAACTCTATTGCTCGTTCCGGGCGGAAATGTCACGGAACTCCTGTTTTGCCCGTCGGGCCAATGGAAACCTCAGAAGCCAGCGAATCAGCCCAAGTCTTTGCACCTGACAAGCTGGGCAGGCATTTATCGACACTGTTGCGTCAGACAAATGTCGCCCACGTCTCTTTCGGGAACCTGAAAACTTTGCCACCCATCAGCGAGCCCTATCTAGGCTGATCCGTCTTGAGAACATCGACCCCCTCATTGTTGAGATGCGCACCGTAAAAGACGATTTGGAAATTGACTGGCTCACCCGTGCCTGCGAAATCACAGCTCAGACATTGAACGACGTGTTCCGCGCAGCCCAGACCGGCATGCGTGAAAAAGATTTGGCCGCCATTTTGGAATATGGATTGGTGTGTCGTGGATCGTCAGGCTCAAGCTTTCTGCAGGCGGCATCGGGACCCAACGCAGTGAACATCCACTTCGGGGCAACGGATCGGAAACTCGAAAAGGGAGACATCCTTGTCTTCGACATCGGGGGATACTGGGAAGGCTACACGTCCGACATCAGCCGCACCATTCCCGCCGCCGGCCGCTTCACCAAAGAGCAGGCGGAAATTTACCAGGTTGTTCTCAATTCACAGGAAGCCGCCATCGCGATGATGATCCCCGGAGCGCTTTTGGTTGACGTTCAGCAACGCGCCGAGGATGTGCTCATCGAGGGTCTTGTGAAACTGGGACTCGTGACAGATCCGGGACAGCCCGTGGCAGCGACGCTTCTTCATCCAGCACGGATTTTATCACTTCATCGGCCTTGACGTTCACGATGTTTGGCACGATTATCGTATCGGTATCGAGGAAAAAACCTGCCGACAGGGAATGATCATGACCATGGAGCCGGGTCTCTATTTCCCGCCGGGCAGGCTGGATTCAACGCCGCGAAACCTTCAAAAAATGGTGTCTGAAGAAACGTTTCGATCATTCGTCGAGACAATCCGGCCGATTTATGAAAAATATATCCACATCGGCGTACGTATCGAAGACGACGTTCTCATCACAGATGAGGGGAACCGGGTTCTGACTGCCTCAGTGCCCAAAACGATTCGCGCCATCGAGAAAATGATGCGTCAAAAAAGCCCGCATAATACATTTTCATGGTAGGCATGGGCGAAGCGCCAATGAAAAACGTCAATCCCGAGGATTGCCTGCACACATGACACAGAACTGCGAGAAAGGAATTACAGACTGATGGAAGCTTTATATCGAACGTTAATAAAGGAAATCGGAGAAGATCCCGGGCGTGAAGGTCTGGTTCGCACACCCAAACGTGCCGCTGAAGCATTTCAGTTCATGACAAGGGGATACCAGCAGAATCTTGAAACAATCGTCAACGGCGCCACGTTTGAAACAGAAACGCGCGACATGATCATCCTCAAGGACATCGAAATCTACTCCCTCTGCGAACATCACATGCTGCCCTTTTTTGGCAAGTGCCACATCGGCTATATCCCGCGAGATAAAATTATCGGCGTCTCAAAACTTGCGCGGATCGCTGACATGTATGCCCGGCGTTTACAGATTCAGGAGCGGCTCACCCGGCAAATCGCCGACGCCATTGCGCACGTCCTTCATCCCCATGGCGTAGGTGTGATAATCGAAGCGCAGCATCTCTGCACCATGATGCGTGGTGTCGAGAAACAGAACAGTGTCATGAAGACCTCCTCCATGCTGGGCTGTTTCGAGCGGCTGCAACGCACCCGTTTGGAATTTCTTACTTTGGTGGGACAGTAAGAC
>CAZDVF010000292.1:0-4036 GCA_964508725.1 uncultured bacterium
ACGAGGGATCGCTGAAGAAGAAATCGCATCGGTGAAAACGAACAAGAATGCGGTCGTTTACGGGATCGGCGGCGGCGCTCTCAGCATGGGAGCCGGTTTTTTTGTCGGATCAATGATCGGTAAGGACAGTGATTCAGGCGGTTCAATTCTTGCCGCCACGACGTTGGGCGGGGGTGGTTTGGGAACCTGGCTTTTTGTGCGTGCCGGAAAGGCCAAAGACTGGCGAGAAGCCATTGCCAAGATTCGTGAAAAGCGTATACTGTCCGAGCAGAAAAAAGAGGAACCTCGGACCGACAGCAATGCGCTTCGAAAACAACTTGAAGATGAGAAACGCAAACAAGAAGAGTTACGCAAGGAGAGAGAGAAACTTTTACGCGAGCTTCAGGGCAAAAAGAAAAAAGAGATTGAAGAATAAGGTTGTGGTTTTCGGTGGCCCTTTCTGTGTCAGAGAAAGAATGATGTGGTTATAATATGTTCCTGTAGGTTGTGAATTGAGGGCGTGACGATGGAGAAACGGATCGGCATTATTGGGGGGAGTGGACTCTACAATCTGGGCGGTGTCACGCAGATGCGCAGGGTGAAAGTTGAGACGCCTTTTGGTGATCCGTCGGACGAGCTGGATGTGGGCGAGCTTGAGGGGAAAGAGATCGTCTTTCTACCGCGTCACGGGAGGGGGCACAGGCTCTTGCCCTCTGAAATCAATTACCGCGCCAACATTTGGGCCATGAAGAAACTGGGAGTGGAATGGATCATCTCGGTCGCTGCTGTGGGATCCTTAAAAAAAGAAATTTGTCCGCTGGATATTGTTCTGATCGATCAGTTTATCGACAGGACGAATCAGGGCCGTCAAACAACCTTTTTTGGAGACGGCATTGCCGGTCACATTATGTTCGCCAATCCGGTGTGCGATCCATTGCGAACGATTCTGTACGAATCAGGCCAGGAAGAAGGCGAAGGCATGCGCATTCACTGGGGCGGGACCTACCTGAATATGGAAGGACCTGCTTTTTCCACCAAAGCCGAATCAAACCTGTACAGGTCGTGGGGATGCGACGTCATTGGGATGACCAATCTCAGTGAAGCCAAATTGGCGCGTGAAGCCGAGATCTGTTACGCCACGATGGCCATGGTAACCGATTTCGATTGCTGGATTGAAGGCGAACCCGAAGCTATCGTCAACGTCGAAATGATCATCAAGAATCTGAATCAGAACGCCGAGATTGCGCGAAAAATTATCCGGAAGGCGATTTTGCAGATTCCCGTCAAACGTTCTTGCGAATGCGCGACAGCGATGAAAACAGCGGTTATCACGCGCAAAGATCAGGTTGCTCCTGAGGTCCTAAAACGGCTGGATCTGATTGTCGGACGCTATATCCGATAAAGTAAAACCGTAACGAGTTGTGGGAGAAACCGTGAAGATGAATCTTTCCAAATATATGCTATCAATGGCAATCTTCAGCGTGGTCGCCTGTCAGCAGAGCGATTACCGCGACGTACAACAGTATACCATCGAGCAGTTTCTCAATACAGAATCGATCGGAGGAAGCAGCTTTTCCGCTGACGAACAATATATCCTGTTCTCGAGCAACAAGACCGGCATTTACAATGCATACACCATCCCGGTTGGCGGGGGAGAATCCACAGCGTTGACGTCATCTGAAGACAACGCGATCTTTGCACTTTCCTTTTTCCCTAACGATAGCCGTATCCTTTTCAGCAGCGATCAGGGCGGCAATGAGATTTCGCACATTTTCCTCCGCGAAGAAGACGGATCGGTCCGTGATCTCACGCCGGATAAAGAAGCGCGTGCAGAATTTTACGGATGGAGTTTCGACGGGAAGAGCTTTTTTTTCGGATCAAACAAACGCAATCCCCGCTTTATGGATGTCTACGAAATGGACATCCAGACATTCTCATCAGCCCTAATCTTTCTAAATGACGCGGGTTTTAATCTGAACTCAATATCCCGCGACAAGCGGTATCTGGTTTTCTCCGAAACCATCACGACGCACAATTCCAATCTCCACTTATTCGACAGGGAATCCGGTCAGATACAACTCATGACGCCTCACCAGGGTGATATCCAGTATCAAGCCCAAACATTCAGTCCCGATTCCAAAACTCTCTACTTTCTGACCGATGAGGACCGTGAGTTCACCTATCTGAAACGGTATGATTTGGCCTCCGGCCGATCAGATGTGGAGGAACAAACCGACTGGGATATTGCTTTCGCCACTTTCTCCCGCAACGGGATGTACCGTGTTCTCGGTGTGAACGCCGACGGCCAGACCAGTATCCGCATCACAGAGACTGCAACCGGTCAACCGGTCAAATTGCCCGACCTGCCTGGCGGCAATGTCAGTTCAGTCGCTATCTCCAAGAGTGAAAAACGGATGGCTTTTTACCACAACGGATCCCGATCGCCAAACAACCTTTATGTTTACCATTTGGATCCGAAACAAACTGTCAAGCTGACCGATACCATGAATCCGCAGATTGATCCCGACGATCTGGTGGAAGCCAGGGTCGTTCGGTATTCCTCTTTCGACGGACTTGACATCCCGGCCATCTACTACAAGCCCCGTCACATCAAGCCGGGACAAAAAGCCCCGGCCCTGGTGATGGTCCACGGCGGACCTGGCGGCCAGGCCCGGATCGGATACAATCCTGTAGTCCAGTATCTTGCCAATCACGGATACGTGGTCATCGATGTGAATAACCGGGGCAGTTCAGGATACGGAAAGACCTTCTTCAAACTGGATGACCGCAAGCACGGTGAAGACGACCTCATGGACTGCCTATTCGCCAAGCAGTTCCTTGCCTCCACCGGCGTTGTCGATTCCAACCGAATTGGTATCATCGGCGGCAGCTACGGCGGTTATATGGTCCTTGCCGCATTAACGCTTCAGCCAGAGGCTTTTGCTGCGGGTGTGGATCTGTTCGGCATCTCCAACTGGGTCCGCACGCTTGAAAGCATCCCGCCGTGGTGGGAGTCGTATCGCGAGGCTCTGTATCTCGAAATGGGTAATCCCGAAACAGACCGGGAATACCTCTATCGTATTTCTCCCCTGTTTCATGCTGACAAGATTGTCCGACCTCTCATGGTCCTTCAAGGAGCTAATGATCCCCGTGTGCTTCAGGTCGAATCCGACGAGATTGTCGAGGCGGCCAGAAAGAATGGTGTTCCGACAGAATATGTCGTGTTTGAAGACGAGGGCCACGGATTTGTGAAAAAAGTTAACCAAATCAGGGGATACAAGGCGGTCCTCACGTTTTTAGAGCACTATTTGAAAAACCGTTAATGCATCTGAATAGTAAACAAATGGGGATAACGATTTACCAAACCCGTAAACAAATCAAAGGAGATCCGTTCTTCTTTTTTTCCACGAAGGGAGTCAGAACTTGTCGTTCCATGCAGTAAAAACCCCACTCCATTTCCCGTCCCTTGAGAAAGAGATCCTCACTTTTTGGGAAGAAAACGGCATCTTCCACAAATCCATCGACGAGCGGCCCGAGGAGAAGCTGTTTTCGTTTTATGAGGGGCCTCCCACGGCGAACGGCCGTCCCGGAATCCACCATGTTATCTCGCGCAGTGTCAAGGATTTTGTCTGCCGGTACAAGACGATGCAGGGTTTTCGTGTCACGCGGAAGGCCGGCTGGGATACACACGGTCTTCCTGTTGAAATCGAGGTTGAGAAGGAACTGGGCTTTGAAACCAAAGAACAGATCGAAGCGTACGGCGTTGACAGGTTCAATCAGAAGTGCCGGGATTCCGTTTTCAAATACCTGAAGGAATGGAATGAACTGACCCGGCGTATGGGATACTGGGTTGACCTGGATGATCCTTACATTACCTATACGAATGAATACATCGAAACTGTCTGGAACCTGTTGGCGACAATGTGGAAAAAGGATTTGCTCTATCTGGGATTCAAAATTCTGCCTTACTGCCCGCGCTGTGAGACGGCCCTTTCGAGCCACGAAACATCGCTCGGCTATCGCGATGTGACGGAGAAATCGATCACAGCGAAATTCC
>CAZDVF010000293.1:0-4029 GCA_964508725.1 uncultured bacterium
TCCTCACGCCCTTCCCATCGGAACCATTATGCGTTACGCCTATTACTTTGAGATGCAGGGCAGAGAAAAAGATGCCATCACCAAATATCACCGGCTCGACAAGAAAAACGCCTCGGTCTGCCTGACATGCAACGCGCCCTGTCTCACTGCCTGTCCGCATGGGTTGCACATTCAAAGTCAGATGCTGGCCGCACATACGATGTTAACCCTGGTTTAACAAGGCTTGGAAAGGATTACTTTATGAAACACATCATACGCTTCATTCTGTGTTTTTCGCTGATTATGGCTGCTCCGGCCATGTCAGCCGAGTTTCCCAAAATTGCAGGGTGGACACCGGAAGGCGACGTCAAGACGTTTTATTCCGACAATCTCTGGGAATACATTAACGGCGCCGCCGATCAATTTCTGGCTTTTGGGTTCTCGGAACTGCGGTACCAGGATTTTTCCAAAGACGGCGTGGTCGTCACAGTCCACCTCTATGACATGGGATCCCGACTCAACGCCTTTGGCATCTACGATACGGAACGACCCGATGATTCCCGGCGCCGCAAGATCGGCGCAGAGGCCGTGATTCTGCCGCCGTATCAGTGTTTGATGCTCAAGGGAGACATCTACGTCAAGGTCGATGCTTACGAAGGCGAAATTACTGAGGATGTCGGCAAACAAATACTGACCGCTCTCGCTGCATCGCTCACCGGCTCAGACGACCTGCCGGATGAGTTGACCCGTCTTCCGAAGAAGAATCAGAAGGAAGGATCGGAAGGGTACATTCGCTCTAACTATTTGGGATTGTCCGAACTGCAAAACTGCGTATTCGCTCATTATGAAGATGGTGACAACACGTATCAGCATTTCATCATGCTGACAAAAGAAAAGCTCTCCGCCCAGGCGCTAAAAGATAAACTGGGATCGCGATGGGGCCAAATGACGCTTGACGGACATCCCGTCTTTTATCGCGAAGTGCCGTACAAGGGTCTGGTCGGTCTGGTCATCACAGACACAGGGATCTACGGCGTTTCTGACAACAAAAACAGAAATGAGTTCTTTGACCGGCTGCGCCTCGTTTTTTAGCACGGATGCCCCAAGGTTTTGGATTGATTAACCTACTGTATGACACCGCATGATCTACCCTCATGCGGTGTCATTAAATCAAATCAGAGTATGAACAGCACAGCGCACCCACAACCTGGCCCGGTTCTTCAATAAAGCGATCATCCATCAGATGCATCCCCCCCTTCCCGCACGGACAGAATTTTTCCCCATCGAATCTGTACGAAACACACCATTAAAAAGTCCAGGGATTCTTCAGAAGAATTCCACCCTTGTGAAACTTCTTAAAACATATAACCGTAAACCGTGATGTATTTAAATTAAATACAAATGTAGCAGGAGTGTGAATGTGATTCAACTGACAAAACATGAAGAATTGATCCTGCTGGCCATATGCAAGTTGAAAGAGGACGCTTATGGGGTTCCCATTCGTCAGCATATCATGGTGTTGACAGGTAAACCAATAAATTATGGCTCTCTCTGCAATACGTTGTATTCTCTGGTCAAAAAAGGATTGATCACTTCTCAAGAGAGCAAGCCGCAGGCGCAGAAAGGGGGACGCAGAAAGGTTATCTATTCCATTACGTTGGAAGGTAAGAGAGCGTTGAAACATGCATATGAGATTCACAAACAAGCGTGGCGTGATATCTCTGAATATGTGTTTGAAGGATAATCGCTTGGCAAAGAAAACGCAAAAAAAACCTTTCAAACTGGCAAAGTGGATCATTACCCAATTAACAATTTATGAACAAGAATTTGCCCTTCATGAACAGCTTGAAGAAGAGTATGATGAAATCCAGACCAGAAATGGACGTTTCAGGGCCAGCCTCTGGTTTTGGTTTCAAACGCTCCAAGTGATTCATCATTATTTCGGTTTGGTTTTTTACTGGAGGCTCAGGATGTTGAAGAATCATTTAAAGATCGCTTTCAGAAACCTGAAGAAATACAAAGGTTATTCATTCATCAATATCGCCGGTTTGGCTATCGGCATGGCCTGCTGCATCTTCATTCTGCTCTGGGTTCAGGATGAAATGAGCTACGACAGACATCATGAGCATGCAGGCCGCATCTTTCGTGTGACCCGTTTATGGAAAAACGCAGACGGCGCGGTCAATCTCCATCTGGGGTATGTGGCGCCGCCTGTTGGACCGCTGCTTGCAAATGATTTTACTGAGATTGAAGATGTGGTCCGTATCATCGACGTACGCGGTGGTATACTTGGCAAAGGAGAGCAATTCTTTCAGGAAAACCGACTCTTCTTCGCTGAAGACAACTTGTTCAACGTCTTTACCTTCGATTTCATACAGGGCGATCCAGCGACTGCGCTGAAAGATCCCCAGGCAATGGTTATCAGCGATGAGACTGCCCTGAAGTATTTCGGTTCGGAAGATCCCCTCGGGCAGACCCTCAGCTTTGAGATTGGAGACATTCAGGCCGATTATCAGATCACGGGTGTGTTTAAAAAAATGCCTCGAAATTCCCATTTTCACGGGGATGTGTTCGCATCTTTCAAGAGCTACGAAATGGCCGTGGGACCAGATGAACTGCAAAGCTGGTCGAGTAATAATCACGCAACCTATCTTCGGATAACCGAAGGGTATGACATCGAACAGTTGAAATCGCAACTTCCCGATTTCATTGAGCGCCATTATGCCAAAGGAAGGGAAGTTCGCACGGAACTGGTCCTTCAAAAATTGACGGATATTCATCTCCATTCGCATCTGGATTCGGAAATCGAGGCCAACGGCGATATCAACAACGTGTATATTTTTTCCGCCATTGCGTTTTTTGTACTTGTCATCGCATGCATCAATTTCATGAACCTGGCCACAGCCCGCTCTGGAAGCAGGGCCAAGGAGGTCGGCCTGCGCAAAGTCGTGGGCGCGCTGCGCACCCAGGTTGTTTGGCAATTCCTGAATGAATCGATTCTCTTGGCTTTGCTGGCATTGATTCTGGCCATGGTGCTTGTTGTGCTTTTACTGCCTGCATTCAATCAGTTTATTCTCAAAGATCTCGGATTTTCTCTTTTAGGAAATCGGGTGATCATCATGGGTCTATTGGGAATCGCCGTATTTGTTGGTATTGTAGCGGGCAGTTATCCGGCGTTCTTTCTCTCTGCGTTTCGTCCTGTCCGCGTGCTCCGGGGACCTGTCAAATCAGCGGCGGGCCGCGTTTCATTTCGTTCGATCCTGGTGGTGCTGCAGTTTGCCATATCCATCATCTTGATCGCAAGTGTCAACATCGTCAACAAACAGCTCGCTTTTATGAGAGACAACAAACCGGGTTTCAACGAAGAGCATGTGGTTGTTCTGCCTTCCTCGGATATCATTATCAACCGGCTTGAAGCTGTAAAGCATCGTCT
Organism: uncultured bacterium; assembly: GCA_964508725.1. Taxonomy (GTDB): domain Bacteria; phylum Zhuqueibacterota; class QNDG01; order QNDG01; family DSAB01; genus CAZDVF01. Next base: position 3,413 of record CAZDVF010000293.1, read on the forward strand.
CCTTCAGCACCCCAATATTATTGCAGTCTCAGCGGCCAAACGCGTTCCATCCGGCCGCCTTTTGGATTCATCAGGCGCACGCGTCAGAAGCGGCGAATTCGAGGGACAATTGGACTTCCGTATCGCTCAACTGAGAGTTGATCACGATTACATCCCCACATTCGGCATGCAGATGGCGGCCGGACGGAACTATGATCGGAGCATGCAAACAGATTGGACAGAGGCATTCATTCTCAACGAAAGCGCTGTCAACCGTATCGGATGGGCTTCGGCCGACGAGGCGATCGGGCAGGAATTCGGGTATGGTAGACGAGAGGGCCGCATCATTGGCGTGGTGAAAGACTTTCACTTCGAATCCATGCATCAGGCGATTGCGCCCATTGTTTTACTTCTCTCCAGGTCGAGCTTGAATCAAATTTCCATTCGGCTGACTCCTGATGATATTCCCGGGACCATGGCTTTCCTGAAAGATCGTTGGCAAGAATATCGGCCCAAATACCCATTCACTTACTATTTCATCGATGAACGTTTCGATCAGCTCTATCGCTCTGAAGAGAAGCTCCAGCAGATCTTCGGCATCTTCGCATTTCTCGCCATTCTCATTGCCTGCCTGGGAT
>CAZDVF010000294.1:0-4007 GCA_964508725.1 uncultured bacterium
GGATGTTGACGTCTGCACTGAAACATACTGCCTGGCCGAAAACAGGCTGGAAATCCTCAAGGTCGATTATCGTCTTGTTCGTACCTTTCCCGGCGCAGAGATGGAGGGCTGGACGTACCGTCCCCTCTTCGATTTCGTCGATCTGTCCGCTCAGGGTGAAACGGCATACGTGGTTGCAACGGCCGATTTTGTAACCACCGACGAGGGCACGGGTATTGTCCACACCGCTGTCATGTACGGCGAAGACGATTACCGCCTGGGCATGCGCATCGGCCTGCCTGCAATCCATACGGTTGACGAGAAGGGACGCTTCAATGAATCAGTCCCGCGCTGGCAGGGCCGATACGTTAAAGAGCCTGGGCTCGAGAATGAGATCGTCGATTATTTGTCCGACAAGAGACGGCTTTACGCCGAAGATCCATACACACACACCTATCCCTTCTGCTGGCGGTGCGATTCACCGCTTCTCTACTACGCCAAGCGGTCGTGGTATATCCGAACCACACAGATCAAAGACCAGCTCATCGCCAATAACAAGCAGATCCAATGGTATCCCAAAGAAGTGGGAGAGGGACGGTTCGGTCAGTGGCTGGAGAACAATGTGGACTGGGCCCTGTCACGCGACCGGTACTGGGGAACGCCACTCAATATCTGGATCTGCGATGCGTGCGAGAAGCACCTGGCCATTGACAGCATTCAGCGCCTGAAAGACCTGTCCGGCTTAACCGATATTACGGATCTTCACAAGCCGGGAATCGATGCAGTCGAGATTCCCTGTCCCGAATGCGGAGACCAGATGCATCGGACACCTGAAGTGATCGACTGCTGGTTCGATTCAGGCGCCATGCCCTATGCGCAGTATCATTATCCCTTCTCCCGAAATGGCCTTTTTGAGAAGCATTTTCCCGCTGATTTTATCTCGGAGGGAATTGATCAAACCCGGGGTTGGTTTTATTCACTCCTGGCCATTTCCACGCTCATTTCCGCTGAACCATCGTACCGTTCGTGCGTTTCTGTCGAGATGATTCTCGACAAAGACGGCCAGAAGATGTCCAAGTCAAAGGGTAATGCCGTCGATCCGTTCATGATCATGGACGAAGAGGGTGCGGATCCCCTGCGATGGTATTTGTTCACTGTGAGTCCGCCGTGGGTTCCCACCCGGTTTGACCGGGACGGCATCCGTGAGGTCATTCGTAAATTCTTCGGAACCTTAGTCAATACGTATAGCTTCTTCGTTCTCTACGCCAACATTGATGGATTTGCGTACCAGGAGGCGTCCATCCCCATATCCGAACGGCCCGAGATTGATCTATGGCTCCTTTCATCCCGTAATTCGCTGGTGCGACGCATCAACAGTATGCTCTCCCGCTACGATTTGACCAAGGCTGCCAGGGAGATCCAGGATTTTGTTATCGACGATTTGTCAAACTGGTACGTTCGCCGAAATCGGAGGCGGTTCTGGAAAGCCGAGATGGGCGCAGAGAAGCGCGCTGCCTACCAGACGCTTTATGAAGTCCTTTTAACGATTGCGAAACTCATTGCACCCTTTGCACCATTTCTGTCTGAAGAGATGTACCGTAATCTCAATTCAATCGGATTCGAGCCGCACGAGAGCGTCCATCTCGCAGATTATCCAGATCCAGAAGATGCAGATTTTCAGTTTATCGACGCAGCACTGGAAGAGCGCATGCGTATCGCTCGCCATGTGGTCACTCTGGCCCGTTCAGCCCGAAACGAGGCGTGCATCAAAGTGCGTCAGCCACTGGCGCGACTGATTGTGGTGGCATCCGGTCCGCAACGCCAGGAGGCCATCCGCGCTCTGGAGCGCCTCATTGCCGACGAAGTGAATGTGCGACAGGTTGTGCTTGTTGATGAAAAGGAATCTCTTGTCGTAAAGATGGGTAAGCCGGTTTTTAAGGCTTTGGGACCGAAATTTGGGCAAGAGGTCAACACAGCAGCCGAGGCCATTCGCGATTTGAGTCCATCCGATATCGAAAGACTGGAATCTGGAGAATCTGTCGATCTATCTGATAATGGTCGCGTCATCGGCCAGATCGGGCGTGACGATGTGGAGGTTGAAACCGTGGCGAAATCAGGACTCGTGGTGCAGTCCGATACAGAGGTAACCATTGCGTTGGATGTCACATTGAACGATGAGCTGATTGCCGAAGGACTGGCGCGGGAATTCGTGAACCGCATCCAGAATATGCGTAAAGAGGCGTCCTTCGACATAACAGACCGGATCCATCTCTATTTTCATGCGACAGACGGTCTTCGTGATGCTGTCGCCCTGAAGAAACAGTATATCCAGGAGGAAGTGCTGGCAGTCACTGTGACTGATACATTTCAGGAAGGTGATTTTCACAGTGAATGGGAGATCGAAAGCGAGAAAGTACGTGTTGGAATCCGACGCATGACTGGATCAAAACCGGTTCAATCCGGCGTGAGGAACCAGAAGGAGTCAATCAATGAACAAGAAGGATTTAAACCATTTTAAGAAGCTGCTTTTAAGAAAACGGAAAGAGATGACGAGCCATATGGAGTTCATCAAGGGTTTGGAGATGGAGAATACGATGAAAGAGGCGGCGGGCGATCATTCGTCTTACGCATTCCATATGGCTGACCAAGGCACTGACACCATGGAGCGTGAAAAGAATTTCTTCTACGCGCAACGTGACGGCCGGCTCGTCTATCACCTTGACAAAGCTCTTGAGCGGATTGAAAATGGTACATACGGATTGTGTTATTCGTGCAATGAACCTATCAGCCGCGAACGATTGGAAGCCGTACCCCACGCCAGGATGTGCATTCAGTGCAAGTCGAAAGAAGAAAAAAACAAACCGGTAGCTGAATGACAGAGCGTGACGATAAATTACGCATCGGGATGCTTTTCGGACTTGCCCTGACGCTTGATCAATTATCCAAAGTCCTTATTCGGCAGATGATGACGCTTGGTCAATCCATTTCGGTACTGGGTGATATTCTTCGTCTGACATATGTTGAAAATCCGGGAATCGCATTTGGTATCCGGATTGGGAATTCTGCGATCTTTACAGTTCTTTCAATATTGGCTAGCATCGGTGTCATCGTCTATCTCGTGACCCACTGGGATGAAGATTTTGGTGTCAAGGCCGGTCTTTCGCTGATATTGAGTGGTGCAGTGGGCAATCTTATTGACCGGTTGTTGTTTGGCCATGTTGCCGATTTTATCGACATGGGTATCGGCAGCTTGCGCTGGTATGTGTATAATATCGCTGACGCTTCGGTTGTCATTGGTATGGTTGTTCTTTGTTACACAGTCTATTTCAAGCCAAAGAAAGGCACTGCTGTCCAGAATGACACCGAGACCATTCAAGAGGATACCATTCGCGAAGTTGGATAAATGGATGAGCAACGGTTCGAGATTTCAATTCCCGAATCCAAAGCAAAGGAGAGGCTCGACGTATTCCTGACGCGGGAGATGCCGCGTGTTTCCCGTGCGCAGGTTCAAAGATGGATTCGTGATGGTTCTGTGACGGTCGATGGCCAAGCCGTGAAATCCAACCACAGTGTCCGCTCTGCCGAGAAGGTGGTGGTCGTGATCCCCAAAGCGCCGCCGGTGGACATCCTTCCAGAAGATATTCCACTCAATATTGTGTATGAAGACGATTTTCTGCTTGTTGTGAACAAGCCTGCAGGTTTGGTTGTGCATCCGGCTTACGGACATCCATCGGGCACGCTGGTTAACGCCCTGATGGGCCATTGTAACCGGTTGTCTGCGGTCAACACGACAGAGCGGCCCGGTATCGTGCATCGCATTGACAAGGATACATCGGGCCTCCTTGTGGTTGCCAAGGATGACCACACGCATCGCTTGCTGGCTGCGCAGTTTGCTCAAAAAACAGTCTTGCGTCAGTATGTCGCCGTGGTTTGGGGCCACTTTAAACATCCAACGGGTACAATTGAGACACTGCTTGCGCGCAGTCACAGAGATCGTCGCAAGATTGTGGTTGCCAAGTCGGGCAAGG
>CAZDVF010000295.1:0-3985 GCA_964508725.1 uncultured bacterium
GGTTTGTACATGATGTGATTCGGCGTGCTGTGCAAGAGGCGCTGCGCAAGCCAGCCGTGGTGCCGGAACTCTCCATCGTTCCCGGTAAGCGAATGTCCACACCGCAAATCCGATCCAAAATCCATACTTCAGAATTATCCGGACAGTTAACTCTTGAGGCACAGCGGCCCGTTGTTGGCAGTGAACTTATTGCGTACCGTCAACACGAAAAAGAGACACCAATCCTTTGGCAGTTGCACAACCGGTACATCATCTCGCAGATTAAAAGCGGACTGGCTATCATCGACCAGCACGTTGCCCACGAGCGTGTGCTCTACGAAAAAGCCTTGGCGTCCAAACAAAAACAGGAGGCTCTGTCGCAGCACCTGCTTTTCCCACAAACAGTCGAACTCTCTCCAGAAGATGTCCTGGTGTTGTCGGAAATCCTGCCATACCTTCAACAGATCGGTTTTGGTTTACGGGAATTCGGACGAAACACAATCATTATTGAATCGGTCCCAATTGGCGTCAAGACGGGAAATGAACGCGATCTGTTACTCGATATCATCGATGGATACAAGGAAGATCACACTGTTTCAGACGATATCTCGGATACTGTGGCCAAAGTTTTCTCGTGTAAATCAGCGGTAAAGGCCGGAGATCGCTTGTCTGATCAGGAGATGGCCTCACTTCTCGATCAATTGTTCGCCACGCGCGAGCCCTATTACTGCCCCCACGGACGTCCCATTATTGTCAATCTCACCCTTGATGAACTGGATAAACGGTTCGGGCGGTGAACATGCCGGGCAACCAGACAGTGTTGTTCATTGTTGGCCCAACTGCGTCGGGAAAGACCCGCCTCTCACTCGAGATCGCCCTGCAGACACATGTCGAAATCGTGTCCGCAGATTCACGCCAGCTTTACCGCCATATGGATATCGGTACAGCCAAGCCCTTGCCGGAGGAAAGAAAGCGCGTCCCGCATCACATGATTGACATTTTAGAGCCGGATGCGGATTTCAACGCGGGTGAGTACAGCAGGATGGCGCGCCGTATCATCAGCGAGATTTTCGAAAGAGGTGTGCAACCTCTGGTTGTCGGTGGATCGGGACTTTACATCAAATCCATTGTTGACGGTATTTTCGAGGGGGAGACGGTTGATCCGGCATTGCGGCAGCACTTGAAGCAACGGGTGAAAACCGAGGGATCGCTGTCCCTTCACGCCGATCTGACCAGACGCGATCCTGATTCCGCTGCGAAGATTCATCCCAATGATGCCAAACGCATTATTCGCGCACTCGAAATTTACACTGTTACCGGACGTCCGGCTTCCCGCATGCAGCAGGAAGAGACACGGCCGGCTGATTTTCCCTATACCATGTTCGGACTCAGGTGGGACCGCACAGCCCTCTGCAACCGTATTGACACGCGGGTCGACGCCATGATGGGAGACGGATTGATCGAGGAGGTCTCTCGCCTCAAAAAGATGGGTTACGAACCTGAACTGAACAGTCTTGATTCAGTGGGATACAAGGAAGTATTTGGATACCTGTCCGGGGCGCGTACCCTGCAAGAGACGACAGATCTCATCAAACAGAACACGCGGCGATTCGCCAAGAGGCAGATGACCTGGTTTCGGCGCGATCAACGCATCACTTGGATCGATCTGGAGGATCCCGTTAACTGGGGCAATCTTGCGCAGAGGATCGCAACGTGAAATCAGACCAGCGACATGACATTATTCGTCCTTATTGGACTGGTGATCCGTCATTGATTCGGGTGCTTGAGCGGATGCTTTCTGATCTCAAGCGTGAGGCAAGCGGTGGACGCATTCTCTTTCTTGAGAGCACAGTCCCCATGTCTGCTCTTCTGGCAATTTTTCCCATGATGGAGAAGACTGTGCGATCACTGGTCCGGTCAGGCAAGGTGATGATGGGACCGTGGATGGCACTGCCGGTCCGTTGTGACTGGACAGGTGAGACGCTTATCCGGAATCTGCTTCTTGGCCGCGATCAGGCGCAACGCTGGGCCGTTGAAACGTCAATCCCTTCAGTCACAGCGGACCTTCTCCGATATCATGCTTTGCCTGATCTGCTCCGTGAATTTGTCAAAACACCAGCGATGGATCTTTCGGGTCTCCTGCCAGAAGGGATAACTCGAGGCGTTTGGCGTCGTGATAACAATACCAGCATTAGAGTTCTGGCCTGGCCTGGTGTCCCATTAATCCTCTCGAATAATCCGCACGATCCACTGTGCGCCGGTGTGTGGGTGCTCACAGAAGATCCACGGACCGAACTTTTGGCTGCCGAAAAAGCTTGCACTGATGTGGCAACCCGTCTTGATACGCCTGCAATGCTGCCACGTCAGGCTGATGAAGCTGACCATTTCACAGTGCGTCAGGTATCCTGTCAAGTTCAAACAGAGTTGATCCGATATGCAGAACCTCTGGCGGCGCTAGCCCGGTGGCGGGGACACGCATCACAAGGGCCATTTCTGGCGCATATCTGGCGCTGGTTTCTGAACAGTCAACTTTCCAGTACACCGCCGTGTGACAGTCCGTCCCGAATCATTTTACACGAAACGGAGGCTATATTACGCCGCTGTTTAATGGGTGCACACGATATTGTTCGCAACGTATGGCCAAAGGATTTCTCCGACACCCGAGAATTGGATGAAAACGTCCGACGCCTTGAACTGTGGAATCCTTCCCCGTTTTACCGGGATGCTATCGTTCCGATCCCTTTCGAAGCGACACCAACCTTCCCGAATAACGTCACGCATCCACTCGTAATGGATGCAGAGGGAAACCCGGTTCCTGTTCAACTGGTTGCTGATGATCTATCCGGCTCCAAACAAATCCTTCTCGTAGAAGGCAGAGACCTTCCGTCGATGGGTTTCAGGCGACTAACCCTGCAGAAGGCAGGGGAGAAGCTGGGTGATCCGGATTCTGTGTCAGGTCGCCCGGGCGTTATTGAAAATCAATGGCTCCGTGTGGAAGCAGCGCCTGACGGGCGCATCACAATGATTGATAAGTCAACGGGCAAGCGTTTTTCAGACCTGAACACATTCGAGGCGATCATCCTTTCTGAAAAAGACAAACATCCTTGCTTCTGGAAGTCTACGTCCTTTGCCAATCGTATCGCCTTGACAGAAACAGGGCCTCTGCGTGCCGCTCTCAGGATCCGTGTTCGAATCAAAATACCTGTTGCTGAGATTTCCCCTTCAAGGCAGGGAAAAGCCTTCAGCATGATCAAGATCTGGAGTATTATTCGGCTCGATCGATACTCTCCCTATATCGAGATCGAAACCAAGATACATGCCGATGCGCCTGGTTATACGCTGGTGGCCTGTTTTCCCACTGACGTGCCGGTGCGTGAAACCGTGACCGAATTATCTGGCAATATCCAGAGAATAGACCATACCGCATCCGGTTCGGGAAAAGCGTCCAGAATTGACCAATTTTACCCGATGAGTGGGTATGTGACTGTATCAGATCAAACCAGGGGATTGACACTGATCTCGGTCGATCTGGATGCCCATCGTCTGTCGCTGGATAATCGCCGGACTCTCCGCATCCCTCTGGTCCGGTGGCCTATTCCATCCCCTAAAAGCGAGGCGATCAACATTCCGCGAATCCTGTCCTTCCGCTACGGATTGCTTTTCAATTCATCGATTGACGACACGACTCTGCCTTCCATTTACCGCCATGTCGAAAGCATGACAGTCCCGATACGTACAGAGGTGGTTTCTGGTCCACCCGAATTTTGGGGTGATGCGCAAGGGCTTGAGGTGCAGCCTGAGACATTGCGCTTGACTGCATTTAAAGAAGCTGTGGATGGAAAGGGTGTGATTCTGAGGCTGTTCAATCCCACGCAGCAGGACATCACGGGTCAGGTCAAACTGGACTTACACGTCAGTTCTGTTTGGCGCTGCCTGATGGACGAAACAAATCAAGAGCGCATACCTGTGCGCAAAGATTGTGTGACCGTGCATGTGGGTCCGCGAT
>CAZDVF010000296.1:0-3974 GCA_964508725.1 uncultured bacterium
GAACCGGTTTTAGTGTTATCGGATGGAAAGCCACTTTCTTTGAAGAAAGTGGCGCAAAGAACCTCGGCTGATGAACAATCTCCTGCAATGCGACTTCGTTCGCTGAGGACATGAAACTCATCCGACACAGTCGGATTCAGACAGACATGTCCTCCCCGTCTGCCACTGGCAGACGGGGCGCTCGCTTGTCCGCATTGCCGAGACGGAGATTGTTCAAATGCCGAGAGTACGTGCAATCCAGATGGATTAGAATTGGAATGGTTGCATTTCTTTTCAAACAAAATACAACATTTGTAGCGGATAACAGAGTGACGATCAACTATTTTTATCCAGTTTAGGACGCCGAGAATGATCCAATGGCAGGGGTACGGCATGCCGTGCCCCTACGGGGATTGACTGTCACAAGAATTATCCAAATAAAAAATTGATGCAATCCATTCAGTAGTCAAAATCCACCAGGAGGAAATGTTTGAACGAACACACGATGTTTGATTTGATCGCCGGGGAATTATCCCTCAAATTCGACCAGGTGAAAAATACCATCGCGCTTCTGGACGAAGAGAACACCGTCCCCTTCATCTCCCGGTACAGAAAAGAAGTTACCGGAAGCCTGGATGAAGAACAGATCCGCGCGATCGAAAGCCGCATCCGATACCTGCGCAACCTTGAAGACCGTAAAACAGTGGTCCTGAACTCCATCTCTGAACAGGGCAAACTGACGCCGGAACTCGAAGAGAAAATCCGTCTGGCGGAAAAGCTCCAGGAGGTTGAAGACCTTTACCTGCCTTACAAACCCAAGCGGCGCACCCGGGCGACTATCGCCAAAGAGAAAGGACTGGAGCCCCTGGCTGAAATTATCCTCTTGCAAGAGATGACTGAGGGCGATCCACTGGATGTGGCTTCCACATACATCGATGAGGAGAAAGGTGTTGCAACTGCGGAGGACGCACTGGCTGGTGCGCGGGATATCGCAGCGGAGTCGGTGTCGGATAACGCCGAGATCCGCAAGCTGGTTCGCAGATTGTCCGTCGATCAGGGTATGTTGACGTCAGAAGGCGTCGATCCTGAGGCGTCCAAAACGTACGAGATGTATGTGGAATTTTCCGAAGCGGTCAAAACCGTGCCGCCGCATCGCGTCCTTGCTGTGAACCGGGGCGAGAAGGAGAACATGCTGCGCGTCTGGATTTCAATCCCTGATGATGAGATCGTCCAGACGATTGAAAGCCGTGTTGTGACCCATCCGGCCAGTATCTTCACGGATCATCTGCGGGAAGCTATCCAGGACGGATACCACCGTCTCATCGCGCCGGCCATCCAGCGGGAGATCCGCAAGATGCTTACAGAAAAGGCTGACGTTCACGCCATCACTGTTTTCGCCCGGAATCTCAAAGCGCTGTTGCTCACGCCACCCATGCGGGGGAAAACCATTCTCGGCATCGATCCCGGATTTCGCACGGGTTGCAAGGTCGCTGTCATCGATTCCACGGGCAAATATCTTGAGGGCGGAACCATCTTTCCCCATCCGCCGCAGAAGAAGTGGGATGACGCCAAATCAACCGTCCGTTCCCTTGCCGACAAATTCCAGGTGGATATCATCGCTATCGGAAACGGTACGGCCAGCCGCGAGACCGAGCAGATGGTGGCCGAGCTGATCGGCGAGGTGGATCACGCTGTGCAATACACCATCGTGAGCGAAGCGGGCGCGTCGGTCTATTCCGCTTCTCCTGTTGCCAAACAGGAATTCCCCGATTTGGAAGCCTCGCTCCGCGGCAACATCTCCATCGCCAGACGGCTGCTCGATCCGCTTTCCGAGCTGGTGAAGATCGATCCCAAGTCTATCGGCGTGGGGCTCTACCAGCACGATGTCGATCAGGCTAAGCTCTCCGAATCGCTTGATCAGGTGGTCGAGTCATGCGTCAATGCTGTGGGTGTGGATTTGAACACAGCTTCCGCGTCACTCCTCAAATATGTGTCGGGCATCAACAGCCGTGTTGCAGAATCCATCGTTCGATTCCGCGAAGAAAAGGGATCCTTCCCTAATCGAGACGCCCTGATGAAGGTCAAGGGGCTGGGTGAAAATGCCTTTGTTCAGGCGTCCGGATTTTTGCGCATTCCCGAGAGCGACACGTTCTTTGACACAACGGCTGTGCATCCCGAATCCTACAACGCGGCTGAAAAGCTGCTGGAGCATCTGGAACTGTCCGTCGATCTCGTGCGCAAGGAAGGCGCTCTGGTACGCAAAGCTATTCGGGAACGCAAGGCGTCGCTGTCCGACCTTGCCCAGGTTTGCGGCTGCGGTCTGGAGACGCTGCAAGACATCATCGCGTGTCTTGAGAAGCCGCATCGCGATCCGCGGGATGCGATGGAAAAGCCCATTTTGCGCAGCGATGTGCTGCAAATCGATGACCTGACTGAAGGAATGGTCCTCAAGGGTACGGTCCGCAATGTGGTGGATTTCGGCGCTTTCGTGGATATTGGTCTCAAGCACGACGGACTGGTTCACATCAGCAAGATGGCCAAACGGTATGTCAAACATCCGCTGGATGTCGTGTCCGTCGGCGATGTGGTGGAGGTCAAGGTGCTTTCCATCGACAAAGAGCGGGGACGCATTGGATTGAGTATGGTGCTGGACGGGTGAAGATTGTTATCAAATCCATGTTGATATAGGGCGAGGCATGCCTCGCCCCCTACGGGATGCCTGAAAAGGTGTCAGGTGGCAGGGGCACGGCATGCCGTGCCCCTACGGATGTGGTAGAATTTTTTAAGATTATTGTGGCGGACCGGCGGGACGCTCCGATATGCTGAGATAGGGGGAAACGCGTGTCAAACGTCTCAGTTTATAGAATCCATTGAAGTGATCGACACATATAGTCCACCTGTTTACATTCGTCGATGTTGGAGTGAGAGAGCCATGGGTCGGTGGTTTGGTCTTGCCGTGGCGGTCTGTATCACGGCGTTCCTTGGTTGCGACTGGATGAATCCGTTTTCAACAAGTTCGGAAGGATTTGATAAGCTCATTGCGGACGTTGGTTATGCGCATGATCCTCATTTGTCTCCCGATGGATCAGTCATCGCTTATCTGAAAATGCAGGAAAATCGATCGCGGCGGCCGACCTCAGCAGTTTTTTTTGATTTGTGGATTATCGACCAGAACGGTATGTATGCGCGGCCTCTGATATCCCGCGAATTATTTTCAATTTTACGATCTGTGAATAGTGTAATCTGGTGTCCAGACTCCAAACATCTCCTGGTCAGTGTATGGATAGAAGACTCCAACCAAATTTGGACACTATCCCTCGACGGCACTGTTCAGGTAATGGATTTCTCGCATGTTGGCGTTTATGATTGGATGTTCTCAGCGGATGGTCGCTATATAGCTTATTTCACCTATGAATGGTGGATCTGATGATACTTTTCTCTGTGTCTGTGACATAGACGGAGGGAAGTCTACTACAGTTGAGACAGGATGGTTCACAGGGTATGCTTGGCTTTCCGATTCCCGCGGTTTGGTGTATTCACTCTATGATGCTGATGCTGAGAACCATGACATCTGGACGGTGTCGGTCGATGGCGCAGAGAAAATACGTGTCTGTCAAACAGACGCGGATGAACGGTATCCCTCGTATTCGTTTGACGGTCAGTACCTGGTCTTTACGGAGAACGATACGATCCGCGTTACCTTAACAGACCAGTTTGAACCGCATGCAGTGCCAGTCCCCAATTCCAGATATCCTGTGTGGATACCCCGGCGTCACTGGCTGAACGTCTATTCAGAGCAAACGGATGGAACCGGTCGATGCTGGACTGAATCATGGATTGTTGATCTGAATGGAGCGGTCATCCGCAAGATTGCTCCCGGAAATTTTACGCAGGTCGATTTCCATTCAGATGGAAAACATTATGTATATGTGAATGAAGGGTATTTGTGGATGGGTGCGTTTTAAATCAAACCGATTTTCAAATTTCCGCTTAAT